>JANYCV010000030.1 GCA_025360145.1 Acidobacteriaceae bacterium | reverse complement strand
CCCTAGAAGTATCCCGAAGGAATACTTCTAGGAAGCATACCAGATGAGCCTCACGATGGAGATTCTCCTAATGTGTGGATTGGATTCAATGCGCCAGTGTAACGCACTGTGGTCTTTACGACCAGATTAGAACCACTGGAAGAAATCGGGGATCGGCAGTGTCGGAAAAGGCATCTGATCCATTTCAGTAATCTCTCCTTTCGCCAAGTAATTTGAGTTAAAGCGTCTCGGCTGATTCGAGATTAGGTGGCGGGAGGGTATGCCGGAAAAACTTTTCCCGCTAAACCATTGAAAACGTTATGTCGATTTTTCAAAATACTTGTGAACGTAAAAGGTTTCATCGGCAGGGCGGCATTCGCGTGGTGATTTCCAATTTGCGGATTGCCGTACGATCGGAGGAAATCGGCGACGACGCATTTCTCACCCTGTTATGACCAGTCTTCGGCCAGTCCTAACAGGGTGGTGGTTTCGTGCGCAGCAGCCCAGGGCGTATTAGCGCGAATGCGAAAGTTCAGTAGTACCGCCGGATATTTCTTCAGTTATACTGTCTACGCATCCTACAGGGAACCACTAAGTTTCTCGTTCAAGGGTCGCAAGGAGGACTGTGTATGTTCAAAAAAAGAGGATTGTCATTCACGTTCGCGTTGCTCGTCAGCGTTACTGTCGCGTCTGAGGCGCGCGCCGACAAGACTGTCGAGGGAATCGTTCTACGCCAGAACCTGAAGCTGTTGGGTACGCACTCGGCCTCATCAGCCGCGTCCCCGTCCGCCAGCACTGACATCGGGTCCGAGGTTCGAAACACACCGGACCAGGACCGGCGGTTCGAAAAACAGATCACCGGTTCGATGAGCCCCGCCCGCGTACCCGCCGCGAAGGTACCAACCCCTGTCGATAAGGCTGTTCGACCGGGGACAGCGACCGGATTCGACGGTCTGACACAACGCGACCAGCGGCTCGCCGACAATGGACGCCAGTTTAGTCTCGAGCCGCCCGATCAGGGCCTCGCGGTTGGCAGCGGCTTCATTGTCGAAAGCGTCAACACGGCGATTCGTTTCCGGCTTACAAACGGCTCGCCCCATGGCTCAACCATGTCGCTGAACAAGTTTTTCAATTTGCCATCGGCTATTATCCGCGGGAACCCGCCGGTGTTCGGGCCTTTCACCTCCGACCCGAAGGCCTATTATGATCCCGATCTGAAGCGTTTCTTCGTGACCATGCTCGCTATTGATCAGAACCCGGCGACCGGCGCGTTCCAGGGACACTCGTCAGTCTTGATCGCGGTCAGTAAGACCTCAGACCCGGCCGGCGACTGGTATCTCTATAGCCTGGACACGACGAATGACGGAACTACCGGACCTTCTCATCCGGGCTGTCCGTGTTTTGGCGACCAGCCGCTGATCGGCGCGGACGCGAACGGTTTTTACATATCCACGAACGAGTTCCCGATTTTCACGGCAGGATTCAACGGCGCTCAGGTGTACGCAATGTCAAAGGCCGCACTCGCCGCGGGCACGCTGCCGCCGGTTGTAATGATTAGTCCCGGCGCTCTTGAGGAGGGGATCTCGTACTCGCTCCAGCCGGCTACCACGCCTCCGGGTGGGAGTTATGAGGGCGCGAATCTTGGAACGGAGTACTTCATGAGCGCTCTGGAGTTCACGGGTGGTCTCGACAACCGCTTAGCGGTGTGGGCGCTCACCGGTACGAGCACTCTGAATTCCGCGACGCCTGCGGTGGCCCTCCGCTACGCAATCGTTGCTGCGCAGGTGTACGGACAGCCTCCAGCCATGCAGCAGAAAGATGGCCCGCTTCCGCTTGCCGACCGGATTCGCGCGGGGGCTTTCGGGAAGCCGGCGGTAGAGCACCTGCCACTCATCGAGAGCAATGATGATCGCATGAGCCAGACTGTGTACGCGGCGGGGAAGCTATGGTGTGCATTGAACACCGTCGTTCAACCGAAGAACGGACCGGTTCAGACTGGCATCGCCTGGTTTATCGTGACGCCGTCATGGACAAGTGCGGGCCTTGGGGGAAGCATCGCCAACCAGGGGTACATTTCCGTCAATCGTAACAGCGTCGCGTTTCCGTCCGCTGCTGTGAATGCCGCGGGCAGAGGCATTATCGGTTTTTCACTGATCGGGCCGGATTACTATCCGAGCGCGGCTTACGTCACTCTGGATTCCAGCGGGATCAGTGATGTCCTTGTCGCCAAAGCCGGAACGGAACCGGACGACGGGTTTACCGGGTATGTAACGTTCAGCGGCCGAGCAGGCCGGTGGGGCGACTACTCCGCGGCCACGGCCGATGAAAGCGGGAATATCTGGTTCGCCACGGAATATATTCCAGGCGGCCTCCGAACGACGTTAGCGAACTGGGGAACGTTTATCGGGAAAGTCGTACCTTAATTTAATTCGGCGGGCAAGGGGGCGGTATCGCTGGCAATACTGCTTGCGAGCGATACCGCCTGCCTGGGCAGGCGCCCTAATCGTGCGCTGAAAGAAAAAACATCGAGCTACTTTGCGTGTAGCCTCACATAATAGTCCAACCCGGCCTTGATTAGTAGACTTATGATTCCGCCAACCACGATTATCGCGCCGCCACACATGCTAAGGATTACCTTTGCGGTGTGAATCTCTTTGCCGATCTGTTCGAGCTTTTCACCGTGCCCTTTGACTTGACCCTTAAGCGCATCGACCGCTTCGGTGAGTTTTCCGAGGGTTGCTTGCATGCCCATTACGACTTCAACGGTGTAGGTAAAGTCCCCGGAGGAATGTAGTTGAGGAGGTGGTGTTTCGGGATAGCTTTGTGGGGTTGTGGGGCTACTGGATGATTCTTTAGATGGCTTAGGCATTGGTGGGTTTACCAACCTTAGCCGCCACCCATTCCCAGATCTGCGAGCTTGCGCGACCATAATAGCCAGCAACGGACACAATAACGGCTGCCCCTATTTCCGCCTCCGGAGTAACGCCGAGCTTATCAGAAATCTCTTTTGCCGTTCCAGCACTCACCACAAACCATTGTCCGGCGCGAATTTGAATATGATCTTCGGGAAAAGATCGCTGGAGAGCTGCGGTTAGTTTTTCATTGGCCGGATCGGCCATAACAGCAAACAACGTCGATAAAGTCACTAGCGCCATTCCAGCCACAAGTGTAGCGCGGAAGATGGCAGATGTTTATTTCAAGAGATCCGCAATCGTCCAAATCCGATCCGTCAACCCCGCTTCCATCGCAGGAGTGACGCGGAGCGAGCGGTGAGCGCGGCAAACATTGCGGTAGGCGAAGTGCCAGCAGATCGCGGCCCAGTGGTTTTCAAACTTCTTACTGAATGCGTTCCTCAACCGCGTGAGACGGCGAATCTGCATCCGCATTGTGAGGTTCTGGCTTTCGACAATCGAAGTGCAGATACGCTTAGGATCAGGGTTTTCGATAACAGGGACTACCTCCGTGCTAGAGACTTCAGCGGCGCTGTACCGCGCTTCGCCACCTTGCGGAGTCGAGTAGACCTTGATAAGTCTGGCGAAGTCAACGCGGCGACCTAGCGTCGTTGTGATGGCGCTGATGTAGGGAATGAAGCCATCCGTCGTGATCTGACCCTTGGGGCCGTCTTGTTGCCACCCTTTGCGCCCAGCTCAGCAGCGGCATTCAACTCTACGGCCTTCGTGGTTGAGCGTTGGACAAGATCCTTCGTAAGCGCAGCAGTGAGAGACTTGCGAGCGCCTGCAATGGAAGGGTGCGGAAAAGGGATTGTGTCCAGAAGCAAGGCGGCTTGATTCACTAATCGGCGGAGCGCTTTCAGATCGCGCCGTGTGGATGGTCCCATCCTTCCATCGAGACAGCAACCGCTAAGGCAAGATCCGGGAAACTTTGTTCAACGCAGTTTTAGGACACTACCCCTGCGCGGGCAGGCGTCGGCGAACACGTTATCATGCGAGTGCTGCTCTGCTGTAAACAGCGCGCTAGCGACAGATTAGTTTAGGACGGTAAAAGCTTTGACATGTTCGTCGAGGCCGGGTCGAGAGTTGGTGTGACGAATGCCCGGTCGGAACGGCATTGGTGCCGGTTGCCTGGTTAAACTGTATCCCGAAACCGGTGAATTTCGCGGCGATCGCGCTTCGATGGTTTGCCTTCCCGTGACCCTCCGAATTCGAGTAGCTCCTTTCGCTCTTCCGCCACCTTTAGCCGCAACTCCCGGCTGGCCTCTGTTTCCCGATAGAGCGTCTGCGCAACCGCCGCCGGGCCGCGCGCCTCACTGAGGAGCAGGACCTCCACCTGGAAGTCGCCGCCTTCGTTCTTCACTTGCAACAGGTCGCCGAGACGGACGTCGCGCGAAGCCTTGGCTTGTTGTCCGTTGGACGCAACTCTGCCGAGGTCACACGCGCGTGAAGCGAGCGCGCGCGTCTTGAAGAATCGGGCGGCCCAGAGCCACTTGTCCATTCTCACGCTGGTCATGATTCCATGCTCGTATGAGGGCGGGCGAGAGACGCCCCTTCCCTATACGAGTTTGGTTTTGCGAATCGGCAGATCGCGGACCCTCTTGCCGGTTGCGGCGAAAATTGCGTTACAGATCGCCGGGGCGATGGGCGGAACACCGGGCTCACCGACCCCGACCGGAATCGCATTGCTGGGAATGAGATGCACGTGCGTTACATACGGCGCTTCATTGATGCGAGCGACGCGGTAGTTGTTGAAGTTCGATTGCTGGATCTGCCCGTTGACCGCAGTGATTTCGCCTAGCATTGCGATGCTGGCGCCGAAAACAGCTGCGCCTTCCAGTTGCGCTTTGACGCGGTCGGGATCGATGATCTGGCCTGCATCGATGGCAATGTCCACGCGCGGGATTTTCACTTGTCCCTTGTCATCCACTTCCACTTCCACTACTGCGCAGACATAGGCAAGGAAGCTGCGGTGGGCTGCGATGCCGAGAGCACGGCCTTTCACCGGCTTCTTTTTGGCCCAACCGGATTTCTCGGCGGCAACCTCAATCACGTGGCGCAGGCGGCCGGTATCGAGCGGATAATCGGCTATCGGCTTGCCGTTGTTCCAGTACTTCACTCCCTGCGCTTCAAGGTCCAAGTGGCGGGGCGTGCCGATGACGTCGAGCAAATATTCGACGCGATCGCGGCCGGCCGATGCGGCCAGTTCATCAATGAACGAATGAATGGCGAACGCATGATAGATATTCGCTACCGCGCGCATCCAGCCTTGCCGGACGTGATTTTGCGCGGGCCCGTTTTCGGCGCGATGGTTCGGGATATCGTAAGGCAGATCCACCCAGCCCATACCCATTTCGAATTCCTGTCCATACCGGGCAGAGGCATCGAAGGTGGATCCGATGGTGGGGAAGACGCTGCGCTGCAGCCAGGCGGTGGGGCGGCCCTTGACGTCGGTGCCGGCCTTCATGTGCATGGCCGCTACCGCATGATAGAAGTCGAACTTGATATCTTCTTCGCGGCTCCAGACGACCTTCACCGGCTTGTTGAGCTTCTGTGCGAGGATGGCAGCTTCGGCTACGTAATCCGGTTTCGACTTGCGGCCGAACCCTCCGCCCAGCAGGGTAACGTGGCAGATGACGTCTTCCTTCTGGATGCCGAGTGCGGCGGCTACGGTCTCCTGCACAGCCTGTGGATTCTGCGTCGCCGTCCAAATGGTGGCCTTGCCGTTCTTCACTTCGGCTATCGCGGCGGGCGGCTCCATTGGGGCGTGCGCCAGCATCGGTACATAGTAATCGGCTTCGTGGACTTTGGTTGCCTTGGCGAAGGCCGCGTCCACGTCGCCGATGTTGCGGACCTGCTTCTGCGGTTGGCGCGCGGTTTCGAAAAGCGATTTTTTGTAGGCTTCCGAATCGAAGGAGGCGTGCTCGCCGAGGTCCCAATCCACCTTGAGTTTCTTGCGGCCCTGCATTGCCGACCATGTGTTGTCGGCGATGACGGCTACCCCGCCCAATGCCTGAAAGTTGTGCGGCGGCTTGAAGCCGTCGATCACTACCGTTTGCTGCACGCCCTTTACGGCGAGTGCCGCTTTGTCGTCGAAGCCTTTGAGCTTTCCGCCATAGACCGGGGAGCGTTCGATAGAAGCGTAGACCATGCCGGGGACGCGCGCATCCATGCCGAAGGTGCCCTTGCCCACTACGATGTCGTCCAGATCCGTGGAGGGGACGCCTTTGCCTATGTAGCGGAATTCGGATGGGGACTTCAGCCTGAGTTCTTCCTTCTTCGGGACCGGTTGCAGGGCGGCCAGCGTGGCCAGTTCGCCGTAGCCGAGTTTCTTGCCGCTCTTGTGAACGATCTGGTGATTGGCGGCTTTGCATTCGGAAGCGGGCACCTTCCATTTTTCCGCAGCCGCGCGTTCCAGCATCAGGCGGGCACTTGCGCCGGCTTCGCGGATGGTTACGATGAAGTCGCGAATGGAGCAGGAACCATCTGTGTTCTGCGAGCCGTACTTGGTATCGCCGATGGCCTGTTCGATCTTGACGCGCTTCCAATCGGCTTCGAGCTCGTCGGCCAAAACCATGGGCAGGACGGTGCGGATCCCTGTGCCCATTTCGGATCTGTGCGCGAGGATGATGAGCGTGCCGTCAGGTTCGAGGCCCAGCCAGATTCCGGGATGCCACGCGGTATCGGCGGCTAATGTTGCCGCTTGGGCTTCGGAGGGAAGCAGTTGCGCGCCTAGAACGAAAGCTCCGGCGGAGAAGATGGTGCCGAGAAAACCACGGCGGCTGACTACTTGAATGTTTTCGGTGCTCATGCCTTCACCCCTGCCGCCTGCTTGATGGCTTGGCGGATGCGTTGATAGGTTCCGCAGCGGCAGATGTTGCCTTGCATGGCTTCGTCGATGTCGCGGTCGCTCGGTTTCGGTTTCTCTTTGAGAAGCGCGGCGGCCTGCATGATCTGGCCGCTCTGGCAGTAGCCGCACTGCGGCACTGCGAACTGTTTCCACGCCTGTTGCAGCGGGTGAGTGCCGTTGGCGCTGAGCCCTTCAATCGTCAGGACTGTTTTACCGGCGGCGCTTTGCAGCGACGTTAGGCAACTGCGCGTGGGCACGCCGTTAACGTGTACGGTGCAGGCTCCGCAGAGTCCCTGCCCGCAGCCGAACTTCGTGCCAGTGAGTTCCAGCAGGTCGCGGAGGTACCAGAGCAGCGGCATCTCCGGATCGCCCTCGAATTGCTTGGCAACCCCGTTTACTTTTAGTTGAACCATGTTTTATCTCCCGGAATAGCAAGTTTACAACAATGGGTGCGGGTGGCACGAGGGGGCTTGCAGGACTGCGACGCGGGGTTATGTTCTTGCTTGTACTTTGAACGGACCGGGGGTCCGTTGCGGACGAGGGCGTCCGCCCCACCAGGCCGGATCGGTTGTATGATGGCTTCCATGCGGAACGCTTTGTTGCTGATTGTGTGCGGTGCGGCGCTGGCTCAGCAGCCGGACCTGAAGAAGACCACGTTTGAAAACCAGCCCGGCATGGTGCTGGCGAACGGCAAACTGGAAATGATTGTCTTTGAACAAGGGGCGTCGTTTGCGAACCTTGTGCTGAGCGATGACGCAGAGAAGTTGAGCCCGCTTTGGAATCCTGCGCGATTGGCGCGCGAAGCAGGGCGGCCGTCGCAGTTTGGCGCTAGCTTCGGGCACTTTATTTGCGTGGACGGCTTTGGTCCCACGTCGAAGGAAGAGGCTGCCGCGGGACTTACCGGCCACGGAGAGGCGCACATCCAAAAGTTTGAGGTGAAGGCGTCGCGGCGCGATGGCAAGACGTCCACGCTGGTGCTGGCGGCGAAGCTGCCCATTGTGGAGGAGTTGTTCACCCGCACCATTCGCATGGTGGATGGTGAGAATGTGATCTATGTGAACAGCGAACTGGAAAATCTGTTGGGCTTCGACCGGCCGATCAATTGGGCCGAGCATGCCACCATTGGTTCGCCGTTTCTTGAGCCGGGAGTGACGGTGGTGGATATGTCCGGGAAGCGTGCCATGGTGCGGCCGTATGATCCGGGTGAGCGCGGACTGCCTCACCATATGGCCTCGGGCAAAGAGTTTACCTGGCCGGATGCGCCGCTGGAGAGCGGAGGCACGGCGGACGTGCGGAGGGCACAATCGCCGCCGAATTCAGGCGGGCACACGACCACTTTGATGGATGCGAGCCGGAAGTATGTGTACGTGACCGCGTTGCATCCGGCGAAGAAGTTGATCCTTGGTTATGTGTTCCGGCCTGACGAGTACGCTTGGACGCAGAGCTGGGAAAACTATCCGCCCACAGGGAAACTGGCGCGGGGGCTGGAATTTTCCACGCAGCCGTTCGATGTTTCGCGGCGCGAAGCAGTGACTACGGGATCCATGTTCGGCGTGCCCACTTACCGCTGGCTGCCGGCGAAGTCGAAGATCGAAAGCCATTTCCTGATGTTCTATTCGCGCGTGCCGGAGGGGATGGTGCAGGTGGACGATGTGCGGCTGGAGAACGGGAAGCTGACCGTGGAGGATCACAAGTCGGGGAAGCGGTTCGTGCTGGATGCTTCGCTTCCGCTGTAAGATTTACTCGTAGCGCAAGGCTTCGACCGGATCGAGCCTTGATGCCTTGATGGCGGGCCAGACTCCGAAGAAAATTCCGATCGCTACCGAGACGAAGAAGCCCGTCATCACCGCCCATACCGGCACCTGCGCGCGCAGACCGGGGAAAATGGCGCCGACGATCAGCGTGACGCCAATGGAAAATATAACGCCGAGGACGCCACCCACTCCAGTGAGCGTCACCGCCTCACCCAGGAACTGCAAGACGATGTCGCCCTGACGCGCGCCCATCGCTTTTCGAATGCCAATTTCGCGCGTTCGTTCGGTGACGCTCACCAGCATAATGTTCATCACTCCGATGCCGCCTACCAGCAAGCCCAAGCCGGAAATCGAAATGGAGACCAGCACGATCATGCCGGTGATCTTGTCGAAGTTTTGGATGATGGAATCGGCGGTGGAGATGGCGAAGTCATCCTCGTCCTTCGCCGGGGTGCGGCGGAGCTTTCGCAAGGCGGAACGGATCTCTTCAATGGCGTCCGCGCGGAGGCCGGGGCGCGCCTTTGCGGTGAGAAAATAATTTTCCGATTGCGGATAGCGCAGATGGGCGGTTTGAAACGGAATCACAATTTGGCGGTCCAGGCCGTTCTCACCGAAGAAGCCGCCTTTGGCCGGCGCGAAAACTCCGACAACGGAAAAATCAGCGCCATCAATGAAGAGCGTCTGCCCGATGGGATTGCCCCCTGGGAAAAGGGCCTCGGCAATACTGGAACCTAGCACGGCGACGCGTTGCGCGCGCTGCGCTTCGTCCTGCGTGAAGATTCTTCCCAGCGGAACTTCGCGCGGCGAGATGGTATAGGAATTCGGCGTTACGCCGGCGAGCGACATGTTGTCGGACTCAAAGCCGGGTACTTTGGCGCTGAAGAATTTGCCTGGCTGCGGATTGATAAAAAGGCTGATGCCGACATCTTCGATGGAGCGGCATACCGACTTCAAATATTCGGCATACTCGGGACGCAACGGTTTACGTTTCAGCTCCTTGGGACGGGCACCGCCGCCGCCAGGGTCGCCGCTTGCTTTCGCGATGAAGACGTTGTCGGGCCCGAACTCCTGAAAGAAATCGACGATGCCTTTGCGCAGGCCGGTGAGCAGAGATCCAACAGTCACCACGGTGGTGATTCCGATGACGATGCCGAGGATGGTGAGGCTCGATCGGAACCTGTGCGTCCACACGGCATCCAGCGCCATGGTGATGGTTTCTCTTACGCTGACGTTGACGGAAGCGATCATTCGGCACGGAGCGCATCGACCGGGTCGAGCCGCGCTGCCCTCCTTGCAGGGTACCAGCCGGAAACGACGCCGACGGTTGTGGAAACGAAAATCGAAAGCAGAATGTACGGCAGAGTGACCTTCAGCGTTGCGCCGAAAAAAGCGCCCAGAAGAAGGGACACCGCAGTGCCCAGCGCCAACCCGATGAAGCCGCCGGCTAGAGACAGGATTACGGATTCGGTGAGAAACTGCATCATGATGTCGTTCTGGCGCGCGCCCAGGCTCTTGCGAATTCCGATTTCGCGCGTTCGTTCGGTGACGCTGACCAGCATGATATTCATGATGACAATGCCGCCGACGATCAACGAGATGCTGGTGACCGGAACCACGATGGCGGCGATGATGCCGAGGATGGAGTCCACGAAGGAGCGGACCGAATCCGGCGTGAGTGTATCGAAGTTATCTTCCTCGCCGGGCCGCGTATGGAAATGAGTACGTAGCGCGGCGCGTGTGATGTCGAGCGATGCATCCAGGCTGAGACCCGTGCCAGGGCGCGCTTTGCCGAACACCGCCGATCCGTTGCGGCCGCCGAAGAGCTGCTGATAGACGGTGATGGGGATGTAGACGGGATTGTCCAAACTGCGCCCGAACGACGAGCCCTGGCGTTCGAGCAATCCGATGACGGTGAAGTCGTTGCCGGAAATACGGATTTTCCGGCCAATGGGGGTGCCGCCGGGAAAGAGAGCGGTGCGGATGTCTTCTCCAATGATGGCGACGTGCTGGCGCATGCGCTCCTCGGTTTCACCGAAGAAGCGGCCGTCGGAGAGGGGGACATCGCGAATATCGGGCAGAGTGGCGGACGCGCCGAGAATGGCCGCGCCTTCGAAGGTTTGATTGTCGCCTTTGACGTCTTCGCTCCGCTGTTGATAGGGGCTGTACATGATGCTGTCGCCGGTGACGGTGCGGAGGTAGGCCACATCCTCCGGGCGGATGCGCTTGTTGCGGCGTTGCTTGTCGGCGAGTTGCTTCCGGGTGAGGCGTCCGACGGAGGCGATCTGCGCGATGAGGTAGCTGTCGGTGCCGAATGCCTTTGCCGTAATGCCTTCCGCGTAGACACCGAGACCGTCGATAGCTGCGCCGACTAGAATTACGCTGGCGACTCCAATGATGATTCCCAGCAGCGTAAGGAAGCTGCGTAGTTTGTGCGCGCGGATGGAATCGAGGGCCAGCGAGATGGCGGTGGAGAGGTTGTAGGACAAATTCATCGCGGCTTACCTACTATCATGGCATTGGTTGGGCGGCGGTCTGGAAAAGGAGCGTCTACCTATTCGCCTGGCGCGCCGCCGTATTTGGAGCGGTGATCCGGCCGGGAGTGGTGACTTCGACGCTCCACAACGATCCACCGGCGGTGATGAAAAGTGTTTTCAGATCGGGGCCGCCGAAGGCGCAGTTGGTTACTTCGTCCGTTGGAATGGGAACGTACTCCAGCAATTTGCCTGCGGGCGACAGGATGTAGATGCCGCCTTTGTACTTTTCATTGGTCTCAAAGGGCGGGTTATTGCGGGTGAGACCGGCGGCGACGAAGAACCTGCCGGCGGTGTCCATCTTGAAACCGTCGGGCCCGCGCGCGGT
>JANYCV010000189.1 GCA_025360145.1 Acidobacteriaceae bacterium | reverse complement strand
TTCTGGCGCCGATCATTGTCGGAGTCAATAATGCGGGAGTTCCGCTGGGCACCGCCGAATACATGCCTGGCGTAATCGGAATCTACATGGTCACGTTCACAGTACCCGCGGACGCACCACTCGGTTCCTCCATTCCGCTGTCCTTCGGGGTCACGGGACCAAACGGAACCACCGTTTACTCGAACACTTCAAACCTCGCAATTCAGTAAACCCAAATGGTGGGTCGGGCGCCCTCGCCGGCGGCCCGCCCCCCACTGTAGGGCCATAGCCGGTTGTCAACTCCTACTCGGGAAACAAAGCAAGCTGGGTATGTGCTCGACTCAGCTAATTACTACGGCACCAGCCGAGGTAGGGCGGGCCCCCTGGCCGGCGCGGGACGCCCACGTCCCGCTGCCCGAAGCGAAACGAAAGCCCCAATGCGCCAGCCACACAAAACGCTGCCAGACCGTACCCACTTGAGTCAAGCACATACCCAGTCAAACCAATTGAAGCCGACGACAACTCCTACCTTCAGGAATCGCTGGCGGGATCGGGTAATGCTGAAATGGATTGCCCGTAGTGAGCAGGTCGATGGAACCGATGCGCGCGAGAGCGATGTCCCCATGCGCCCCCAGCTAAAAATGGGGCCAATGCGCCCTGGCGTCGTCGTCGGCGACCAGCATCATCGGCCAGTCGCATCCGCCCGCATTGCCTTCGCGTAAGCCGCCAACCGATACAGGCCACACAATCGATTGCAGATTTTGAAGGATCAGTTGCGCCAACAAGCCGTGGCGGAATTCTTCGCCGACCTGCACGAAGTGATTCGCATCGGATACAGGAGACAGTTTGCCGGTGGAGTGTCAATGTTTTCGAAATGTCCGTCTCGTGGATGCCCGGTCTTATAGCCGCATTTCAGAAGCAGCAGGCTGCAGACCCGCAAACCTTTGCACTTGATCTGGTTGGGTATCGCCGGAAATCCACCCGCGCGTTATGAAATCAGTGAATTTGCGAAGTGCCAACGTGATGTTCATCCGCTGGGTTGCGGTAACATCAATCAGTGCATGGATGGTCTGGTGTTCGTAGCCCTTGTTTGCGTGGAACTTGTAGTGTCCCGGGGGAAGGTCGATCGTGAAGCAATCGTAGACCAGCGCTTGTACGTCGAGAAGTTGGTGTCCTCACCGCCAAGAATCAGCTCGTTCGCGTTCCGGCGAGTCTAGTCGGGAGTGGGCAGATGGCCCAGCGGTGCGAAGTAATCGCCGGCTGTGTTGGTGACACGAAGCCGCAGACCAGTCGGGGTGCCGGCGGGTGTTTCAATACGAAGTTGGATGCGGGCGTTGCCTTGTAAGGACTGGCGCGTCGCGATATCGGCATAGATCAGGATAGCGCTGAAGAACGTGGCCCGCGGAAAGCGTATAAAGGATCGTTTGCGGTTTGACTAGCACCGTTTATATCCGGATACTCCTTGCCAGTATCGTTACGCTGGCGTGTTTCGCGCAGGGCGTCTTTACTCGCAATGTCACTCCGGCTCCGCGTGGCGCCCCCTCCGGAATTCCGTTTCCAGTGACATTCACCGACGTAGGGCAGAAAGCCGGACTGCGAATGCGTTTCACCTCGGGCAATGAGCAATCGAAGAAGTACATCATTGAGGCGAACGGGACAGGGGTTGCCTTCGTCGATTACGACAACGACGGACGCCAGGATATCTTCGTCGTGAACGGATCGCGCCTGGAAGGGTTTCCCGCTGGCCAGGCGCCGGCGAACCATCTGTTTCACAACGAAGGCAGCGGGCGGTTTCGGGACGTAACCTCCGAGGCAGGCATGGCGCGCAGCGGGTGGGGCAGCGGAGTGTGCGCAGGCGATATCGATAACGACGGTTTTGAAGATCTCTATGTCACATATTGGGGCAAGAACGCTTTGTTTCACAATAACGGGAAGGGCAAGTTCACAGATATTGCGCCGAAGAGCGGTGTCGATGGCGATGGAAAAGAGTGGAGTTCCGGCTGCACGTTCCTGGATTACGACCGGGACGGCCACCTGGACCTTCTCGTCACCAGCTATCAGAAGTTCGATCTCGCCAGCACGCCGCCACCGGGTAAGACTTCCAATTGCGAGTGGAAGGGTATGCCCGTATTTTGCGGCCCTCGCGGCCTGCCCTTTGGGAAGGTGACGCTCTTTCATAATCGTGGCGATGGCACGTTCGAAGACGTTTCAGTGAAGTCTGGCGTGCGGGCGTTGGAGGGATTTTACGCATTCACCGCAGTGGCGGCGGATCTGAACGGAGACGGTTGGACCGACGTGTATATCGCCTGTGATTCGACGCCCAGTATCTTTCTGCGGAACAACAAGAACGGAACATTCACCGACATCGCGGCGGAAGCGGGCATCGCTTTCAATGAGCACGGATTCGAGCAGGGCGGAATGGGGATCGCTGTCGGCGATTTCGACAACGACGGGCACATCGATCTGCTAAAGACCAACTTCGCCGGTGACTATCCCAATCTCTATCGCAACCTCGGCGGAGGTATTTTTGAAGACGTGGTCTTGAAGGCACGGCTGGCAGTGAATCCGCAGTTCGTCGGGTGGGGTGTGGGTTTTGTCGATCTCGACAACGACGGATGGAAAGATATCTTCCAGGTGAATGGCCATGTCTATCCGGAATTGGATACAAAGAATGGCGCGGAGCGATATCGCAACCCGCGCCTGGTATATCGCAATCTGGGCAACGGTACTTTTGAAGATATGAGCGCATCGGCCGGCGCGGGAATTCAGGACGCGAAATCCAGCAGAGGGGCCGCGTTCGGAGACTTTGATAACGATGGCGCAATGGACGTGCTGATCATGAATATGGGAGAGGCGCCTTCGCTTCTTCGCAATGATTTGAAGAGCGGGAACCGTTGGTTGAAAGTGGAGCTGCAGGGAACACAATCGAACCGTAGCGCTATTGGCGCTTCTGTCACCGTGGAAGCCGGTGCATTGCGGCAGACCGATGTGGTGCTGAGCCAATCGAGCTACATCTCACACAACGATTCCCGCCTGCATTTCGGGTTGGGCAAAGAGACTGCCGCCCGGAAGATTACGGTCCGCTGGCCCAGTGGCGCAATGGAAGAATTTCCAGACGCGCCGGCGGGCAATCTGGTGCGACTGGTTGAAGGCACCGGTCAAATCAAGATCATGCCATTACCGAGGTAACATGCGCTGGCTGGGTGTGATTCCGACGCTGCTCTACGCTGCCGCTGGGGTGGCGGAGACCCCGTCCAATCTCTCGGATCGGGCTCAAAAGCTGGCTGCCGAACGGAACTACGACGAAGCAATCAAGCTGTGGAGCCAGGCCATCGGTTTGTCTCCGGGCTATTTCCCTGCCCTGTTCAACCTTGGGTATCTCTATTTTCAGCAGCAGAGATATTCCGATGCCGCGCCATTGCTTGAGCGTGCGGCGAAAGCGGAACTGCGTGACTTCAACACGCGCTATCTTCTGGGCACCACTTACGCGAAAATGGATCGCTCCGACGATGCCCTGCGGGCCTGGCGCGAGGCATTGTCGATTCAACCGCAAAATCTCCGTCTGATGCAGGTGATGTCGGTGGAGTATTCGAAAGGCCGGTATTTCGCGGACGCCGCGAGCCTGGCCCGCCGCGCACTCGAGATCAAGAGTGACGACATTAACATCTATCTGCTCGCCATCAAGTCGTACCAGGACGCCGGTGACGATGCGGCTGCCTTTGCGATATCCGGTGCCGCGATGGCGAAATTTCCAGACTCCGCGCGCGCGCACTTCGAATACGGTTTCCATTTACAGAAGCAGGGGAAGATCGCCGAAGCGCTGGAATATTTACAGCGTGCCATGACACTCGACCCCGCATACGAGGAGCCAGTTTTCTTCTACGGAAATCTTCTCGTCGATCAGGGACGGAACCCCGATGCCGTCCCGTATCTAAGGACCGCCATCCAGATTCGGAACGATTATGTGCCGGCTCGGGCCGTTTTGGCGCGGGCGCTAATGAACATGCAACAGTGGCCGGAAGCGATTGAGGAATTGAATCGGACCATAGCGCTGGATCCAAAGCACCCGCAGCCGCACCTGCTGCTGTCGCAGATCTATTTCCGTCTTGGCGATGAAGCCAAAGCGCGTCAGGAGAAGGAGATTTCGCTTCGGCTACGGCGGGCGAATCCCACGATTCTCGAGGCAGCGCAATCGCGACCATTTCTTCGATGAGATTCTCAGATGCCGTCGCCCGCGGCTGCGAGGATGCCTGATTTGCGGGTGATACAGGAGCGTTTTGACACATGGGTAAGCCGGAGATCCGAGTATTATCCGAGGCCGATGCCGCGGACTATTGGCTGGTGCGGTTGCGCGGGTTGCGAGAAGAACCCGAGTCATTTGGGTCGGCTTATGAGGAGTCCGTGGACACGCCGCTGGAGGATGTTGTCAGACGGCTGAGAGCTTCCGCCGGCTGCTTTGTTCTGGGCACGTTCGCGAAGCATCTGGTTGGAACCGTGGGCTGCCATCGCAAGGAAGGTCTGAAGCTCCGGCATAAGGCAATGATTTGGGGCATGTACGTTTCGCCGGAGTGCAGGGGGCGTGGGTTAGGCCGGACCCTGCTGACAGCCGCGATTGCGCGCGCGCGGGAAGTTGCCGGTTTGGAGCAGTTGCTGCTGCAGGTGGGAATCGCCAATACGGCGGCTTTCGTGCTATATCGTTCGCTGGGATTTACGGTTTACGGCTTAGAACCCGGAGGTCTGAAGATTGGCGCCCGGTACTATGACGAATATCTGATGATGCTGGAGCTATCAGATACCGTCGCCGGAAGTGCCGCGGTAGTCTCGGCGGACGAATCCGCGAGCTTCGAGTAGGCGGCAGACTTGGTCGGCGGCTTCTTCGTCGTGCAGCGAGAGCGTTTGAGGGTCAATGTCTATGAATCGATCGGCGCCTACCAGAGCGCGGGCGCGCTCGCGCTCCTCCGGTTCGGTGGAGGCGATGCTGCAGATGGTGATGAGCCCGGCGGCGCTGGACATCTTGGCAAGGCCCGGAAGCAAATGGCTGTCTACGTCGTCGGCCAGCACGTGGATCAGATATCCGCGGTCGAACAAATCGCGCTCGACAAGGTAAGCTACTTCGAGTCGCGATGTGAGCCAGACGGTGGCGGGCTGATGGCCGAATCGCGTGGTCCGTTCGGCTACGGTGACGCGGCTCTTCTCGAATTCCACGCCTAGCAGGGCCGTCTTGGAGGAGCGCTGCTGGGTTGGCGTACGGTCGAGAATCATGCCCGCGCCTACGGTGGCGTTGGTTACCGGGTCGATGAAGATGAAGCTGCCGGTGACGCGGTTTTTACGGTAGGAATCGAAGAATAACGGCTTGCGGGAT
Organism: Acidobacteriaceae bacterium; assembly: GCA_025360145.1. Lineage (GTDB taxonomy): Bacteria > Acidobacteriota > Terriglobia > Bryobacterales > Bryobacteraceae > JANXXV01. The sequence goes on along the minus strand of JANYCV010000189.1, from coordinate 3,544 downwards.
TCAATGGCCACCGCGCCGATTTCATTGAGATGGAGCTGGGTGGCGCTGTTCTTGGCCAGCGAATTGATATCGACCTTATGCAGGATAGCGGTGACAGTGGCGCGGACCTGCTGGGTGGTGTGCTTGACCAGATACGGCTTGTCGATTTCCATCGGGTCGGCGTGCATCCAGACCATCATGGCTTCGACGCGCCGCGAGGCGTGCGGCATTCTGGAAGGGGTGACCAGCATGTCGCCGCGGCTGATATCGATCTCGTCTTCGAGACAGACAGTGACGGACATCGGTGCGAAGGCTTCGGCGAGATCGCCGTCGAAAGTGGCGATGTTTTTCACTCTGCTTGTTCGGCCGGAGGGGAGTACCATGATGGGGTCGCCTGGGCGGATGCGGCCAGCGGCGACTTGTCCGGCGTAACCCCGGAAATCGAGCGTGGGGCGGATGACGTACTGAACGGGAAAGCGCATCTCCTGCGCTACCTCGTCGCCCTCAATCGGTACGGTTTCCAGGTAATCGAGGAGTGTGGTGCCTTCATACCACGGAGTGCGGGGACTGAGACTTACTACATTGTCACCGTCGAGCGCGCTGATCGGGATGAAGTAGAGCTTGCCCAGATCAAGGTCGCTGGCGAAGGCTTTGAACTCAGTGCTTATCGAATCGAAGACTTCCTGGCTGAAGTCGACCAGATCCATTTTGTTGATTGCGACAACTACGTTCGGGATATTGAGCAGCGACGCAATGAAGGCGTGGCGGCGGGACTGCGGAAGGACGCCCTTGCGCGCGTCCACCAGCACGATGGCGAGGTGCGCGGTGGAGGCTCCGGTGGCCATGTTCCGCGTGTATTGTTCGTGGCCGGGCGTATCGGCGATGATGAACTTGCGTTTCGGCGTGGCGAAGTAGCGGTAGGCAACGTCGATGGTGATGCCTTGCTCGCGTTCGGCTTTTAGGCCGTCGGTTAATAGGGAGAAGTCGATGACGCCGGCGGAGCGATTGACGGAGGCCTTCTTTACTGACGCGATCTGGTCTTCGTAGACGCTTTTGGAATCGTAGAGCAGGCGGCCGATCAGGGTGGACTTGCCGTCGTCCACGCTGCCGGCGGTGGTGAAGCGGAGCAGTTGCTTGCCTTCTTCCAGGGCGAGGAAGCTTTCGATTTCGGTTTCCTGCTGAGCGGCATCCATGCTTAGAAGTAGCCCTCGCGTTTCTTCAACTCCATGGAGCCTTCCTGATCGTGATCGATGATGCGGTTCTCGCGTTCCGAACGGCGCATTACGAAAAGCTCTTCAATGATTTTCGGCAGCGTGTCGGCCTCCGAACGGATGGCGCCCGTGCAAGGCGTGCATCCCAGCGAGCGCATGCGGCACATCACCATCTGCGTCTTTTCGCCGGGCAGGCGGGGGATGTCGTGCTCCACCGGGAGAAGCGATTCGCCGCGCACCAGAACTTCGCGCTTCTTGGCGAAATAGAGCGGGACGATGGGAATGTTTTCGATGTGAATGTACTGCCAGACGTCGAGTTCGGTCCAGTTGGAAAGCGGAAAGACGCGGATGGTTTCGCCTTTGTTCACGCGGGAATTATAGATGTTCCACAGTTCCGGACGCTGGTTCTTGGGGTCCCACTGGCCGAAGGTATCGCGGAAGGAGTAGATGCGCTCCTTCGCGCGGGATTTCTCTTCATCGCGGCGCGCGCCGCCGAATGCTGCGTCGTATCCGCCTTCGGTGAGGCCGTCGAGAAGCGAACGGGTTTTGAGGAATCCACAGCAGTTTTGCGTGCCGATCCGGAACGGGTTGGCGCCGTTGTCAACGGCTTGCTGGTTGATATGGACGATGAGATTCGCACCGATTTGCCTGGTGTAGCTGTCACGGAATTCGATCATCTCGCGGAACTTGTAAGTTGTATCGATGTGCAGCAGCGGGAAAGGCATGGGCGCGGGATAGAACGCCTTCTGCGCCAGGCGTAACATTACGGACGAGTCCTTTCCAATGGAATAAAGCATCACTGGATTAGCGAATTCGGCGACCACTTCGCGCATGATGTGAATGCTTTCCGCTTCCAGCGCGCGGAGGTGTGTGAGGGTAGGGCGATCCATGCTACTAATGACTAATACTTCCAGGATACCATTGCGATCTTAGTAATGTCCATCGAGAATAGGGGGTTGTCATGAAAATACTGATTTGGCTGTGTTTCGTAGCGGCGGCACATGCGCAGATACAGGACGTAAGTGGTTCCAAGATCAAGGCGCATGTGAAGTTTCTGTCCAGCGATCTGCTCGAAGGGCGCGGGGTGGGAACGCGTGGCGGGGATCTGGCGGCGGAATACATCGCGAGCCAATTCGCAGTGGCGGGGGCCAAACCGGCGGGCGATGGCGGTACCTATTTCCAAAAGGTTCCATTGGTTGGCGTGACTACACTGGCGGATTCGACGCTAGTGGCTACAAGCGGCGGGAAGAGCGCGAGCTTCGAGTGGCAGAAGGAGTTTGTCGGGGGTTCCCACCGCCAACAGACTAACCAGAAATTCGATGCCGAGGTGGTCTTTGTAGGGCACGGGATTGTTGCGCCGGAGGAGCGGTGGAACGACTTCAAAGACGTGGACGTGCGCGGGAAGATCATTGTGCTGTTTACGAACGAGCCGCAGCCGGAGAACCCTGCAGTTTTCAAGGGCAAGACGCTAACGTACTACGGGCGGTGGACCTATAAGTACGAACAGGCGGTGCGCATGGGAGCGCTGGGCGCGTTGATTATCCATACGACTCCGACGGCGGGCTATGGCTGGGAAGTGGTGCGGAATTCGTGGAGCAAGGAAGATCCGCAGGTGCGGCTGGAGCCGCTGAAACCGGCGCTGGCGCTGGCGCTGGCTGGTTGGATGACGCAGGACGCGGGGCAGAAGCTATTCGCGATGGCGGGAAAGACAGTGGAGGAGATGTTGCACGCGGCCGATTCGCCGGACTTCCGTCCGATGCCGCTGGGGATTCGGCTGCGCGGAAATTTCAATGCGAAGGTTCGACCGATTGAGAGCAAGAACGTAGTGGCGGTGGTGGCGGGTAGCGATGCACGGTTGAAACACGAGTACGTGATTTTTACGGCGCATTGGGATCACCTGGGCGTTGCGCTGGCGGTGAATGGCGACACGATTTATAACGGCGCGATTGACAATGCCACCGGTTGCGGGATTCTACTGGAGACTGCGCGGGCTTGGGCGGCGATGGAGCAGAAGCCGCGAAGGTCGGCGCTGTTTCTCTCGGTGACGGCGGAGGAAGCGGGGCTGCGGGGATCGGAGTATTACGGGCAGCACCCGTTGGTGCCGCTGGGGAAGACGGCGGTGGATATCAATTACGACGCGCTGTATCCGTGGGGGCGGACGAAGGATATCGTGACGCTGGGCGCGGACCGGACTACGGTTTGGCCGATTGTGCAGGAGGCGGCGCAGCGCTATCAATATGAGATTCAGCCGGACCCGAGGCCGGAGCAGGGAAGCTATTACAGGTCGGACCACTTCATGCTGGCGCGGGTGGGCGTGCCGTCGTTTTCGGTGAAGACGGGGGCGCTGATTTTCG
>JANYCV010000172.1 GCA_025360145.1 Acidobacteriaceae bacterium | reverse complement strand
GCGCTTTCTCCATATAAATGGTGCGGCTGGCGCTCGCGAACTCATAGGCAATCAGGATCGACTTCGAAGTCTGCACGATTTGGAAGGGGAAGGGCATGTAGGTGGCGCGCGGCACACCCGGCAGATAGCACTTGATTTCCGGGTCGGCGGTCAGCCTGTTCTGGAAATTTTCTTTTCTTTTCGCCGCCGCCTCCGGCAGGTAAGGGATCTCATCTCCCGCCACGACACCTAACCCGGCGGGAACGGCTCCTGCCGCGCCCAGCGCAACAACCGGGCCAGCTTGGGCTGCATGACCCTGAATGTCCCAATTCGCAGTATTGAGGACTTGCCAGATACCGTTCAAGTTGGGTTTGCCATCTGCCGCGCGGGACGCCTTATACGTTGGGGCCCGATCGGCGGCCATTAACGCGGCCGGTACGAGCCAGGCTGCCACAAACACCATCGCGATCTTAGAACCAATAAACCGATTTCGCATCTGTCGGCCTCCCGGAATACTTTTCCCCAACTCGGCGAATCTCAGGGTATATTCAAATGGTTTCGATGTCAAGGAACGCTAGAGGTGGCGAATGGATCTTCTGCACTTTTTCCGCTGGCTTGGAAGTACCGCGGTCGCGGCTGCGATCAACGATTCGGAATGGCTGTTTCCCGTTATTGAGTCCATCCATATTTCGGGGCTAGCTGTTTTGATCGGCACCATTGCCATCGTTGATTTTCGTCTCTTGGGGCTTCTCTTGCGGGACCGGCCCGTATCGCAACTCGCCAGGGATTTGAGGCCTTGGACGCTGGCCGGCATCGCCATCATGTTAACCACCGGGCCTCTCATGCTCACAGCGGAGCCGGAGAGAGGATACGGCAACCCGGCATTCGCGTTCAAGATGTCGCTCCTGCTTCTGGCTCTGGTCACTCACTTTACCGTCCACCGCTACGTGACGGCCGATCGCCCATCTGGCGCGGCACTCGGACGGGTGGCGGCTTGTCTTTCGCTCCTGTTATGGACGGGCGTGATTGTTGGCGGACGGATGATCGCGTTTTTCTAAAGGCGAACTCAAATGACACTTTTCACGTTCTACCAATGGATCGAAGCCACTTCGCTAAGTACCGCCATCCGGGAAGGGGCTTTGTACTATCCGATTCTCGGGGCATTCCACATGATCGGCATCGGCTGGTTTGGCGGCATGGTATTGATGGGCGACCTGAGCGTACTTGGAATTGGTCTGCGAGACAGGCCTGCTTCCGAATTGTTTTCGCAATTCCGGCGCTGGAAGTGGGCCGGATTCGCGGTCATGCTGATCAGCGGCGGGCTGCTGTGGTGGTCGGAGCCCATCGTATGCGCCAGGAGTGTTAGTTTCAAAGTCAAACTGATGCTCCTAGTGCTGCTGGGCTTGAATTCTCTGGTCTTCCGGAAAAGGTCAAGCAATGCCAGGCTGGCCGCTTGCCTGTCGTTACTGCTATGGTTTGGCCTCATCTTAACCGGACGAGGCATCGCCTTCTACTAAGACAAGTCAGAGCCTACTTGTAAACGCGGTAGGGCAGTCCCCCTGGACCGCACCGGACGTCCTCGTCCGGCTCCGGCCAGCAAACTTCAGACGTAGGAGTCCACAGTCTGCCGCTGATCTTAAAAAACTTCCCGCTGGTTTCAAGCCCGGCGCAAGAACAAGCCCGGTCCTATTTGTCCAGGACTCACTCAGCTACAATAATGCACCGAAGGAAGCTCCATCATGAATCACTTTTCCAACACCAACCGCCGGCTCAGGCTGGCTGCGATCCTCTTGATACTTGCTGTCTCCTGCACACGCAAGCCTCCCGCGGCCGGAGAGAAAACCACGGACGGCCATCTCGCCCCCAGGCTCAAAAACATCGGCAACCTGCAATCGCCCATCACCACCAAATCGCCGGAAGCCCAGGCATATTTCAACCAGGGCCTCACGCTGGTATACGCCTTCAATCACGCCGAGGCGCTGCGGTCATTCAAGGAAGCGGCCCGCCTCGACCCAGATTGCCCGATGGCCTATTGGGGCCAGGCCCTGGCGCTCGCCCCGAACATCAACGATCCCGCCATTGGACCGGATCGCGAACAGCAAGGCTTCGATGCGATGGCGGAATCGGTGAAGCGGCAATCGCAAGCGAGTCCAAGAGAAAAGTCGCTGATCGACGCGCTGGCCGCGAGATTTTCCGGCGCGAAGGACCGCGACCGGCAAGCGCTGAACAATGCCTACGCAGCGGCCATGGCGAAGGCACACAACAGCTTCCCCGGCGACCCCGACATCGCCACCCTCTACGCCGATTCCGTCATGAACACAATGCCCTGGAATTATTGGGCGAAAGGCGGCAAACCCAATCCGGGCATTCTGGAATCCCGTGCGGCGCTCGAACGAACCATCGCCCGCGAACCTAACCACGCCGGAGCGAATCATCTCTACATTCATTTGATGGAGGCGTCCGATGAGGTGGATCTGTCGGTGCCGATGGCCGACCGCCTCGGCGGGCTGGTTCCCGCCGCCGGGCATCTGGTACACATGCCTGCCCACACCTACATCCGCGTGGGCCGCTATGCCGATGCCGCCGCCGTGAACGATAAGGCCATCGCGGCCGACGAGGACTACATCACGCAATGCAGGGCGCAAGGCATTTATCCCGCCGCCTACTATCCGCACAATATCCATTTTCTGAACGCAGCCCTCTACATGGAAGGCCGCGGAAAGGACGCGCTCGAATCGGCGCGCAAACTGTCGACGAGGCATGATCACGCGGCGATGAGCAT
>JANYCV010000166.1 GCA_025360145.1 Acidobacteriaceae bacterium | reverse complement strand
AGCAGCAGTACACGGCTAAGGGGCTGGTGGTGATTGGGCCGACGCAGCATTACGGCTATGCGGAGGCCGGCCGCGACGTGGGGCCGGAAGAAGAGCTGGCTTACATAGAAAAGATCCGGAAACAATTCTACGGTCCGTTGTTTGATATGGCGGTGCCGGTGAGTGAAGAGAATTTCCGGAACTATGGCGCGAGCACGACGCCTACGCTGGTGCTGATCGATCGGAAGGGGATCGTCAATTTATTTCATCCTGGAAATCTTTCGCTGGATGAACTGAAAACGCGGATCGACCGGATGTAGATTTTCGCCGCTAAAGCACCAGCCGTGAATCTCCGTCGCGCAGAGTGATGTGTTCGCGGTCCAGGTATTCCAGCAGCGGGATGGCGTATTTCCTGCTGATTCCGGCCCAGTCCTTGAACTCGCCCACGCTGAAGCGTTCGCCCTTGTGCGTGGCCAGCAACTGGCGCAATGTGGCCAGCGCGGATTGATGAAAGACGAGATCGTCGCCGATACGGATCAGTTTTTTGCCGCGGTAGAGAATCTGCAGCAGGCTGCGGGCACGGGCCGCTTCCACGCCTGAACTCTGAATCACTGCCTGCACTCCCGGAACCGCGAGGCCCGCGCGTTCAAATGCAGTTTCAATTTTCTCCAGCGCCTCCGCCTCGTCCTGCTTCAAGGCGAGTTTGTGCTCCGCCAGATGCACCACATCGCCGGTGACCACAAGCTGCTTGTCGCTGGCCAGCAGCGCGTCAAACAGGGCCGGTGGCGCATCCGGCGCTTCGCGGCTCCGCATCTCTTCCTTGGCCAGTCCGGGCACCAGCGGAAATTTGAGGTGGAATTCGGCTAACTGCGCCTTCCATTTCGCAACGGTGGTCTGCATCCAAAGTTTGTCGACGAACCAGCTCTGGGCCAGATGCGCCGCCACGGTACTGGCTGCCTTCTCGATGACTGCGGCTTTAAGGCCCGTCCGCGCGATGAGATCCGCGGTGCTTTGGCCGAAGGGGGATTCGCGGATCAATAGCGCGATGCGTTGCTCCACGGTGCCTTCGGCGAGCAGCTTCAACCGCTGCGGGGTTTCCTTGCGCGGAGGTGCGATGTCGAGGACGACTCCTCCGCCGATGGTCACTACCGGCGAGAACATGCGCACGATGAAGCGGTCTCCGGGCAATAGCAGAATGGGATCGCGCAATCGAAGCCGGGCGTATTGCGGAGACCCCAGGCTTCGATATTCGGCCACTACTTCCGAAGTCCCGGCGTGAAAGTGGACGGGCGCGCGGTTCTTCAGCGGTTTGGCGGAAGAAAGCAATTCGAAAGCGCAGTCGATGATTTTCGATGTGTGAAATCGCCCCGGTTCGGCCAGCACAACGCCGCGGAACAGATCGTTCTCTTCAGCGCCGGTGAGGTTCAATGCGGTGCGCTGGCCCGCGCGGGCTACCTTCGATGCCTTGCCGTGTACCTGCACGCCGCGCACTCGAAGACGCCTGGAACCGGGATGCACTTCCACTTCCTGTTCGAGCGAAACCGACCCCGCGAGCATGGTGCCTGTAACTACGGTTCCGAAGCCGCGCATGGAGAACACGCGATCCACGGGGAGGCGAAGATACTGCGAATCGTCTTTGGGAACAATGATAGCTGCAACGTCGTTCAAGACTTGGCGAAGTTCATCGAGGCCCGCGCCGGTGGTGGAACTGACGGCGACCACGGGCGCGGATTCGAGAAAAGAACCTGTAACGAATTCTTCCACTTCGAGTCTCACCAGATCGAGGATCTCGGCATCTACAGCGTCGGACTTGGTCAGTACTACGATCCCTTGCTTGATGTTGAGGAGCCGGCAGATCTCGAAATGCTCGCGTGTCTGTGGTTTGATGGACTCATCCGCGGCGATCACAAAGAGCAGCAAATCGATGCCGCCGACACCGGCCAGCATATTTTTGATGAACTTTTCATGTCCAGGAACGTCTACAAAGGCGATGCGCAAATTTTGTGCTAAATCCAGGTGCGCAAAACCTAAGTCGATGGAAATGCCGCGGCGCTTCTCCTCTTCGAGCCGGTCGGTGTCGACGCCGGTGAGCGCGCGGACCAGCGCGGTCTTTCCGTGGTCTATGTGGCCGGCCGTGCCTGCAACAATACTTTTCATGGCTGCGTTCTTCATCCTACTACCTGTTTTCGCGCAGGAAGCCAAACAGCAAGCCAAAGAAGACGCGCCGGCTATTACGTTCCGCTCCGGTGTTTCAAATGTCCGCGTCGATGTGCAGGTGGTGGAAGGTTCCACGGTTGTGACGGATCTGGCGCAGGATGATTTCGCGGTGTTCGACGAGAAGCAGCAGCAGAAGATTCTCTATTTCGGCCGCGATGCGGAACCGGTGTCGCTGCTGCTGTTGTTAGACGTGAGCGGCAGCATGAAGAAGTATGTGGATCAGATGGCGGGCGTGGCCCGCGAGGCGCTGCGTCACCTGAAGCCCGGCGACAAAGTGGCGGTGATGGTCTTCAGCAAGGGGTCGATGGTGCGGCAGGACTTTAGCGGGGACTTTGACGCGGTGGCCCGCGAGCTCCGCAATGTCGATTGGGACGATCGCCTGGGAAGCGGAACCGCGATTAACGATGCGCTGGTGGATGCGTCCAAGTACATGCGCGAGAAAGCGGGCGAGGCGGGCCGGCGGTCGATTGTGATTCTCACCGATAACCTGGGATTGAATTACCAGAGTCCGGACGACAGGGTGATCCGGAGCCTGTACGAATCCGACACGGTGCTGAACGCACTGGTGGCGGGCAAGGGCGAGCGCCCTGCTCCGATCCGTCCAGGGCACTACATCAATCCGGATTTTACTCCCCCGGACGTGTTTCACATTGCCGACGAGACGGGCGGCGAAGCGGTGAAGGTAGCCCGCGCGACAACTACATTTCCGGAAATGATCGAACGCATCCGTACGCGCTATAGCCTTCAGTATCACGCGCCCGAAGGCGGGCCAACGGGCTTCCGGAGCATTCGCGTGGAACTGACGCCACGGGCGAAAATGCGGCATCCCAAAGCGGAACTGCGTGCGCGCAAGGGTTACTTCCTTACACGGTAAGCTCAGAAAGAATGCTTCTGGCTGCTGCTTTACTCCTTCTATTTCTCACCTGCTGGAGCGTGATCCCAGCCCCCATCATGCTGTTTTTCCCGCTTGCGGCGGGCGGTCCGGAATTGAGTCCGTGGCTGATGGGCGCCGCAGTTCTGATTGGCTTGTTCGCCCGAAAGAACCGCCCCGTTCTAGCGGTTTGCACACTCAGCTTGATTTGCAGCGGGGTGCCGCTGGTATCGCTTCTTGCTACCAGGGAGACTCGCGCTGCCGCGTTCCGCGAAGTGGTTATGGAGACACGCGATGCTGCGCTTGACACCCGCGTCCGTCCCATCCAGACCCGCCTGAACGTTCCGTACGCAGTCCGGGGCGGAACATTGCACATGATTGTTTACGGCCCGGCGGAACCAGGCCAATACCCCGCCATTGTGATGATTTACGGAGGCGCGTGGCGGAGCGGGGCGCCCGAAGACAATGCGGAATTCGCACGTCACATGGCATCCTGCGGATACGTGGTGTGCGCGATCGACTATCGCCATGCGCCGGAATTCCAGTTCCCGGTGCAACTGGAGGACGTCCAGGAAGCACTGCTGTTTCTACGGCGTCACGCAGCGGAATATCAGATCGATGCGACACGCCTGTCGCTGCTGGGAAGGTCGTCGGGAGGGCACCTGGCGCTGCTGGCCGCCTACCAGCCTTCGCTGCTTCCGATTCGTGCGGTGGTTGCGTACTATGCGCCAACGGACCTGATTGGCGGCTATGAGGACCCGCCGGTTCCCGATCCGATTGGCGTGCATGGAGTGCTTGAGCGTTTTCTGGGAGGGCCGCCGGCGCGGTTACGGGAACGTTACTTACAGGCGTCGCCGGTTACGTACGCCACTCATCCGCAACCGTCAACGCTATTGATTCAGGGCGGGCGCGATCACATTGTAAAGCCGAGGTTTGCGCGGGAGTTGCAGGAAAAGCTGCGGTCGAGCGGCACTCGCGCGGTGCTGCTGGAGATCCCATGGGCAGAGCATGCGTTCGATGCAATCTTCACGGGCACCGGAAACCGGGAGGCCCTGGATTACACCGAACGCTTTCTTTCGTGGGCGATGAAATGAGGTCTATTCCTTCTTTTTGGGCAAATGAAACACCGTCGTCTTGTTCGCTTCGATGGTGATGGTCTGGCGAATCTCGCCATAGGTGGGCGATGAGATGTGAAGTTCGTAGGTTCCCGGATTGAGCAACATACCGGAACCCTTGTTATTGAATTCGTCAACATGGCCAAAGAATCTGTCGTTCAGATAAACCGCGCCAATGTCACCGGCCGAGATCGATAAGAAGGATTCGGGCTCGCCTCCACCCAAACGGAGCGTTCCGAAGGGCGGCTTGGAAGGCTCTCTGAGCTTTAACGCGTACTTCAACTTGGTTGTTTTCTTCGCGCGAACAGTAACCTTGGTTGTGAAGTCCTCATAGCGAGGGTCTTTGATGGTTACTTCCACTTCTCCGGCGGGCGAGGCATACTTTTCGGGAACGGTGAATCGAGATGCCGGTCCAGCGTATGTGCCGTTGATGAAAAGCCCGGCGTCGCCCGGCTTCCCGTGTGCACGTACAAAGCCTGTGTCTTGCGCGTGCAGGAGGCTTACGCCCAGCCCCGCGGCAATCAGGTAACTTCCGATCAGGGTTAACCTGCTGATACTTACGTGTGTCATCGAATTGCCTTAGATCCTCTCACTTTATACTGTACTCCAACTATCTGGCTAATGTGATTCGTAGTGCCCTGATTCTCTGGCGGTTTGCTAGAACAGACCCCTCTGAACAAAGAAGTTCTCAATCAGGAAACGTAATCGGGAAGTGAGGAAAGCAGCGGGTTGGTATGGCGCGGTGCGAGCCGCTTTTGAATCGAGTAAATAGAAACGATTCGAAGCGTTACGGCCGGCTACTGGCGAAAGTTTTGCCGCGTCCGATCGAATCCAGCGCGGAGTGCGACCGGAACACTGCCGTCATCGAATCCCCGATGAACGTGAACCGCACGGACGAGATGCCGCTGGCATCTGCTGGTGAGTAGCCGGCTCAAACAGACCGGACTCGCTGAAATCGGGGGTGCCAAATGAAAGCCTTTTGATGAGTCGAGTCCGGCCATGCGAACCTTGCCAAGTCCGAAGCCGCCAGCCGCGCCGCCAAAGCGGATGGTCGTTCATAATAAAAGTTGCCCGGCGTTCGATTCACTAAATTTGCGGAGAGCGAAGCA
>JANYCV010000150.1 GCA_025360145.1 Acidobacteriaceae bacterium | reverse complement strand
GTCCTTCGGAGGCTAATGCGGTGGTGGATCGCTTCAACGCGCTTAAAGAACCCGACAAGCAGTCGATTCTGGACTTCTTGCGGTCGCTGTAGTCCGGCGGTATTTTCGGCGGTATTTAGATGGGACAGAGAGGGGGCCGCTTCACACGCGGACCCCTCATTTCAAAACCAAACATGAAAAAGCACTCAACTCTCTTCATTTCGATGGCACTTTCGGTGTCGCTCCTGCTGGGAGCGGCAGATCCTTTTACCGGCAAATGGACGATGAACCTGCAGAAGTCCAAGTTCGCGCCGGGTACCCTGCCCAAGCAGATGATGATTGAGATGGAAACGGTGGGTGCGGGCGTCCGCTATCATTCCGAAACGACCAACGCTCAGGGTAGGCTAAGCTCTTCCAATTACACTGCCGACTACAATGGTCCGCAAGTGATTGTGATGGGATCTTCCGGCATGCAGGCTCCAGTTTCGCTTAAGCGGATTGACGCTAATACCGTGGAGGCCCGCTACATGAAAAACCTGGAAGTGGTGGCCACCAGCCGGCGTGTGGTTTCGAAGGACGGGCGGGTGATGACCGTCAGTACTACGTCCAAAGACAAAGCGGGCGTTAGCGTTACCAATGTCGGCGTGTATGAGAAAGCGCAGTTAGCTGAAGTCCGATAAGTACCTCCCTCAATAAATTCAGAGAAATCCGCAGGCCTAGCCGCACTACACCTATGACTTCTAGGCCGAAAGATGATTCGTCTCTCAATTTCTTTGCTACTCGCCGCTGCCGTCCTCCAGGCGCAGGAGAGCGCGGTAGTCACAAAAGCGCCGGCGCTGGCCAGTGCGTATGCGGCGCTGCAAGCCCGGTCTTACGAAGCAGCGATTGAGCTTTTCCACCAGGCCATTTCCGCCGAACCCAATAGCGCAGGTATCCGGAAGGACCTTGCCTACACGTATCTGAAAGTGGGCGAGCCCGAATCGGCCCGCACGCAGTTTGGCGAGGCCATGCGAATCGACCCGGCAGACACCCATGTTGCTCTGGAATATGCGTTTTTGTGCAACGAAACCAAGCAGCAAGCCGAAGCCCGGCGCATCTTCGACCGCATCCGCAAAGCCGGCAACGCCACTGCCGAAACCGCATTCCAAAACATAGACGGAGCACTGAACGAGGGCATCACGCGCTGGACGAAGGCGCTGGAATTGTCGCCGGGAAACTTCAGCGCCCACCATGAGCTCGCCCAACTGGCCGAGCAGCGTGACAACCTTCCGCTGGCGGCCGAACACTATGAGCAAGCGTTCCGGCTGCGCCAGGACATGCGTGCATTACTGCTGGACCTGGCTCGGGTTTGGAAAGCGCAAAGCCACACCGAAGATGCGACCGCCGCACTGCTAGCGGCGTCCCGGGGCGGGGAACCGCGCGTGGCCGAAGCGGCCCGGGAGCAGTTGCCGCCGCGCTATCCGTATGTGTACGAATTCAAACGGGCGTTGAGTCTGGATCCAAAAAACATCGAACTTCGCCGGGAATTGGGCTATCTGCATCTGGCGATGAACAACCAAGCCGAAGCCATTGTGGAGTTTCAGAACGTGACGGCGGTAGCGCCGGACGACTTGCTTTCCGCCGCCCAGTTGGGATTTCTTCTGCTGGGCACCAGCGACAAGAAGTCGGCGATTTCGCAGTTGGAAAAAGCGCTGAATTCGAAGGATAAAGAAATAACGGACCGGGTGCAAAAGGCCCTGGCCGTTCCCCAGGCTTCCGCCGCGGAACCGCGCCAGGATCCCGCGGCCCTGGCCACGCGCAGCCTGCAAGCCGGCTATTTAAAAGATGCGCTGAAATACCTGCGCATTGTGTACGAGGACAATCCGGCCGATTACTCCGTGCTGCTGAAGCTCGGCTGGACCTACAATCAACTTCACGATGACAAGCAAGCGCAGGGGTTTTTCAAGCAGGCGAAGCAAAGTCCAGACCCGAAAATCGCCGATGAAGCGTCTCGTGCATTTGAAAACCTACGCCCCAGCCTGGCGCGTGTCCGCACTACGGTGTGGACATTCCCGTTCTACTCATCGCGTTGGAAGGACTTGTTTTCTTACAGCCAAATCAAGACCGAATTCAAACTGGGGTCGCTCCCGATTCATCCCTATATTTCCACAAGAATCATCGGCGACGTGCGTGGTCACACGGGATCGCAAGGCGGACTGGCAGCACCTCAATATCTTTCCGAAAGTTCATTCATCTTCGCGGCCGGCGTCTCAACCACTCCATGGAAAGGCTTGATGGCGTGGGGCGAAGCAGGCGAAGCAATCCGATACCGTAAACAGCCGAACGTTGGAAAAATGATTCCCGATTACCGGGGTGGACTGTCGTTCTCCAGAAGCGTGGGCCACAATTTGGGAGGGGAATCGAAGGGAGTGTTTTTTGAATCGAACAACGACGGAGTGTTCGTCAGCCGCTTTCAAAACGACGTGCTGTTCTATTCGCAAAATCGCCTGGGTTATACCCTGCGAGAGATGGCTGGCGTGCAACTTCAACTGTTCTGGAACGGCAACGCTACAACGGATTTGAACCGCCAATACTGGGCGAATTACTTTGAGCAAGGTCCGGGCATGAAATTCCGGACCAGGCAGATGCCTCGATCGCTTGCCTTCACAGTGAGCGCGGTGAAAGGCTACTACACCATTCAAGAAGGGAATCCGCGCGGAGCGCATTTCTACGATCTAAGAGCAGGTTTCTGGTATGCGTTTACTCATTAGCCTACTGCTGCTGAGTCCTGTTTCCCTTTGCGCGAACGCATGGTTGAACCTGCTATCTTCCGTTGGTCTGCCTGCACAAGCCGCTACTCTGGCTGAAGCCCGGGACGGCGGCTTCCTCATTCTGGAAGGCGCCTCGCCGCAAGCGGAGGCTCTGGGCATCCATGCCACCGCGCGCTCGATCGAAGTGCGGGGCATCACCGACCTGCGGCATCCGAAGCTTCCGATCATCTGGCGGCAAGCCGTCGAAGTCTCCTTTTTCGAACTTCCGAAAGAGGCCACGGTTTTCGCCAAGGACCGCACGCAGACGGCCCCGCTGATGGCCGGTTTCAGGACAGGCAAAGGCGCCGTCTTCTGGTTGGCTACCAGCCCCGGAAAACTGGGCTTCGAGCGCTACCCGTACATCCTGCAAGCCCTCACCGATCTTGGCGCGAAACCCCGCTTCCGCAGCGCCAATCTTTGGGCGTTCTTCGATTCCAGTTACCGGTCCAGAGTGGATGTGGATTACTTCGCCAGCCGCTGGCGCGCGGCGGGAATCGGCGCTATTCACGTGGCTGCCTGGCACTACAATGAACCCGACGCGCAGCGGGACGAATATTTGAAGAAGCTGATTGAGGCCTGCCACAAACGGGCCATCCTGGTCTACGCATGGCTGGAACTGCCGCATGTCAGCGAGACTTTCTGGAACAATCATCCGGAATGGCGCGAAAAGACAGGCCTGTTGCAGGATGCGCACCTGGACTGGCGAAAGCTGATGAACCTGAATAACCGGGACTGCTTTGAAGCTGCCTCGCGGGAGACGAGAACGCTGATTAACCGCTTCGATTGGGATGGCGTCAATTTGGCGGAACTGTATTTTGAATCGCTGGAAGGCTCCGCCAATCCGGCTCGCTTCACTCCGTTCAACGACGACGTCCGCAAGGCGTACCAGGTGGGAAAAGGGATCGACCCGATCACGCTATTGCAGCCGGCCAACGCCGCGGGCATGAAAGATTTTCTTGACTACCGGGCGGACCTGGCGCGCAAGATGCAGTCGCAATGGATGGCGGAAATCGAAGCCATTCGCAGCTACGAAAAACCGAATCTGGACCTGGTGCTGACGCATGTGGACGACCGGTTCGACACGCGGATGCGGGACCTGATCGGCGCGGACGCGGCGCGGGTGTTG
>JANYCV010000126.1 GCA_025360145.1 Acidobacteriaceae bacterium | reverse complement strand
GCATGAGCTGGCTGCTGCGATTGTTGAGAGCGAAACGACCACGAAATCGTTCGTACTCCGTCCCGGGGACTCCCTCTTCCTGAAACCTGCGGAACTGGCCAAGGCGGCGGCTTTCGATTCGCGATGCACCGCCGATTTGGGTTCGCTGTTGCGGATCACTCGGGAGATCACTTGCTGCATCTTCGAAGTGAATACACTTCGGGGGAAGCTGGAGAGACTTGTTCTGGAGGTGATCCCGGCGACCGAGGTGTCGGTGATTCTTGCCGATGAGGATCACGAGGCTTCGAAACTGCGCGCGGTGGCGGATGAAGCGTTCCGGTCGGGCACGGCGATCCTGTCCACCGGAAATCCGGCCTATCTCGCGGCACCGCTTTCGGCATTCGACAAGCGGCACGGCGTGATTGCAGCTACCGGGAAGCATTTCGATCAAGCCCATCTGCAACTGCTGACGGCGATCGGATCGGTGGCGGGGCTGTGCCTGCAGAATGCACTGCACGTGCAATGGCTGGAGGGTGAGAATACGCGCCTTCGGGCGGAGATGGTCACCGAGCACCACATGGTAGGCGAAAGCCCGCGGATTCGCGAGGTGCTGCGAATTGTGGGGAAGGCCGCGCCTACGGGCTCGACTGTTCTGATACGCGGTGAGAGCGGCACTGGAAAAGAGCTGGTGGCTCGTGCGATCCATACGAACAGTCCGCGGGCATCGAAGCCGTTCATCGCAATCAACTGCGCGACGCTGTCCGAGAACCTGCTGGAGAGCGATCTGTTCGGGCATGAGAAAGGCGCGTTCACCGGGGCCATTGTGCAGAAGCGCGGGAAGATCGAGGCGGCGGAAGGCGGCACGCTGTTCCTGGACGAGATCGGCGAGCTTGCACCGCAGCTGCAGGCGAAGCTGCTGCGCGTGCTGCAGGAGCGTGAATATGAGCGCGTTGGCGGCACCAAGACGTTGAAGGCGGACATCCGGTTGATCGCGGCGACGAATCGGGATCTGGAGTCCGCGGTGCACAATTCGACGTTCCGGCAGGATCTTTACTACCGCTTGAACGTAGTGACCATTCCGCTGCCTGCGCTGCGGGAGCGGCGGGAAGACATCGGGCTGCTGGCCAGCTATTTCGCCGCCAAATATGGCGAGAAGACACGGCGTCGGGTGGCGGGGATTTCGCCGGAGGCCCGGGCTTACCTGAATGCATACGATTGGCCGGGGAACATTCGGGAGTTGGAGAATGCGATCGAGCGGGCAGTGGTGCTTGGCTCGTCCGAGTTGATTCTGCCTGAGGATCTGCCGGAGAACATTCTGGAGGCGGCTGAGACGTCCGGCGGCGTGCCGAACTTCGCCGGATATCACGAAGGCGTGAAGCTGGCAAAGACGCGATTGATTGAGAACGCGATTGCACAGGCGGGCGGAAGTCACGTGGAAGCGGCACGGCTATTGGGCCTTCATCCCACTTACCTATCGAGGCTGATTCACAATCTGCGGCCTATAATGTAAGCGGTGCAGAAAACAACATCCCGACTCACAGAAGCCTCTCTGCTACACCATATTGGGCGGCTGCCGCACTTCCGTGCCTCCTTCAAACAACTGATTCGCGAGTTCGGCGCCAAGGGTGGCTCTCGCGTGGAGATGGAGCAACTGCTCAAAAAGCTGACGGACTCCGGTCAAGTGATTGAGCTGCGCGGCGGCCAGTATGTGGTGATTCGCGGAAGCCGCGAGTTCGCCATCGGGCGGCTGAACATGCATCGGGATGGCTACGGCTTTCTCATATCGGACAAGCCGGTGGAGGGGATCAAGGGCGACGTTTACATCCCTAAGGAGTCGGCTTCGCAGGGGATGCACGGCGACCGGGTGATTGTTCACATCGCACGTATCGAACGCGATGGACGGGCGGATGGCGAGATCGTCAAGGTTCTGAAGCGGGCTCACGTTACCGTGGTCGGTACGTTTCAGGTGAAGCGCCGCGGGAACTTTGTGCAGCCTCAGGATCAGCGCATCCGGCAGTGGATCGAGATTCCGGAGGGGATGGAAATTCCATCGTCGGGCCTGTCGGTGAATCGCGTGGGCGTGGAGCCTTACAAGATCGGGAAGCCCGAGGACATGGACGGGATGATCGTGAACGTGGAAATCCTGGACTACGCCGAGGATCAGGACAACGCGGTGGGGCGCGTGATTGAAGTACTGGGGCACACGGGCGACTTCGGGATCGACGTGGAGATCATCATTCGCAAGCACCATATCCCGCATGAATTCCCGGAGCCTGTGCTACAGCAGGCGCGGGCGTTTCCGGCGGAGGTTCCATTTGAGGAGATCCTTGGGCGGCGCGACTTTCGGGATCTTGCCATTGTGACTATCGATGGCGAGACGGCTCGTGATTTCGACGATGCCGTTTGGGTGGAGCGCCACGCGAACGGGCACTACACGCTGCAGGTGCATATCGCCGATGTGAGCCATTACGTGCGGCCTGGGTCGCCCATCGATGAAGAAGCGGCGATGCGCGGCACCAGCGTTTACTTCCCGGACCGCGCGGTCCCGATGCTGCCGGTGGAACTGTCGAGCGAGTTGTGTTCGCTGAAGCCGCACGTGGACCGGTTGGTGCTGTCGGCACTGCTGGAGATCGACGGTCAGGGCGATGTGGTTTCGCAGGACTTCACGCGTGGGGTGATCCGTTCCGCCGAGCGGATGACGTATACCAACGTCCATCTGCTGCTAAACGGCGATGCGGAACAGCGGAAGCGTTATGCGGCGCTGGTGCCGCGCTTTGAGCTGATGCAGGAGCTGGCCTTGAAGCTGAACCGGAAGCGGGTGAAGCGGGGCTCAATCGACTTCGATCTGCCGGAGCCGTTGATTGAGTTCGATCCGGAAGGCAACATGATCGGCGTGCTGCGCAGCGAGCGAAGCATCGCGCACCGGATCATTGAAGAGTTCATGTTGGCAGCGAATGAAGCGGTGGCTTCACATCTGGAAGCGGCGAAGCTAGCCTCGATCTATCGCATCCATGAGATGCCCGATCCGAAGCGGATTATGGACTTCGAAGAAGTGGCGTCGCACTTTGGATATTCGCTGGGCGGTGAGGCGGTGGCGGTGCGGAAGTTCCGGAACGTGGAGCGAAAGCGGGATGGGCGCAAGGTCTACACCGATGTGGTGCTGCCGTCTGAGCAACTGACGGTTACGTCGCGGAATTATCAGAAGCTGGTGGCGAAACTGGAAGGGAAACCCGAGGAGCGCATCCTGACGTATCTGATGCTGCGGTCGTTGAAGCAGGCACGGTATAGCGAGGTGAATTCGGGACACTTCGCTTTAGCCGCCGAAAGCTACACGCATTTCACTTCGCCCATCCGCCGCTATCCGGATCTGATTGTGCATCGGATTCTGTCGGAATACCTGGAGAAGAAGGGGAGTTCCATTTCCGAGGAGCGGCTGCACACGATTGCGGACGATTGTTCCTTCACCGAGCGGCGCTCCGATGACGCTGAGCGCGAATTGATGGAATGGAAGAAAGCGAAGTTCATGGAAGATCGCGTTGGCGATCAGTTCAAGGGGCTGATCACGAGCACTACGCGGTTCGGTTTTTTCGTAGAGCTGGCGGATTTCTTTGTGGAAGGTCTGGTGCCGCTGGATTCGCTGGAAGGCGACTTCTTCAAGTTCCACGAGAACACGCGGAAAATCATTGGGGAGCGTTCCCGGAAGATGTTCTCGATTGGCGATGAGGTGGAAGTGATTCTCGACCGGGTGGATGCAGTGGAACGAAAGCTCACGTTCTCTCTGGTTTCTACCGATACGAAAAAGAAGAAGAAGAAACGCTAGCTACTTCCGATTGAAGTAGAGCTTGGTGTCGAGGGTGCGGCCGTCGGAGCACTTGCCCTTGATCTGTAGTGTCATGACGCGGCCGTCGCCGGAGATGGAGCGGAGCCACTGCCCTTCGACGGAGCCTGCTTCCTGGCCCGGAGCCATGCCGTTCTCCATATTGGCGGTCCAGGTGGTGACGAGGGCATCGCCGTCCTGATTGGTTTTGGCACGGAGTTCAAAGGGTCCTATGGATTTGGCCGCTTCGCTGCCGTCGGTGGTGAGGCGCAGTTCTTCGGTCATGATACCGACCCAGAGCATCGGGTAAATGCCGTTCTTCGGTTGGGCGAATTTGGACTTGATGATCATGTGAGGCCCGTCCATTTTGATCTGCTGGACGAGGTCTTGCGGGGCTTGAGGTGCCTCGGGGCTTTTTTTCTTGTCGAGAACCCATTTGCCTTCAAAGCCTTGCGGCGTGGAGGCGGCTGAAGCGAGAAATGCCAGGGAAAGAAGCAAAGCAGCGGAGCGTGTTTTCATATTTGTCATCACCCTGTGGATGATGAGCAATTCATTGGCCAAGCGAACGAAGGAGGGCCTTTACGGCGTCGCAACAGAGTGCGGCAGCGTGCCGGGATTCAGTGGGTAGACCATCGAGGGCGGCTTCGACGTCGGACGGTTTGAGTAACGACAGGTCTATCAGCAACTTCCCCGCGATGAGGGTAGTGAGCGCTGAGCCCGCGGCGATGGAGGCGGTGCAACCGCGCACCTTGTAAGCGACTGTGGTTACATGGTTATCTTCGATGAGGACAGAGAGGCGGAGGATGTCGCCGCAGGCTGGATTGGTAACTTCTACCGTGACTGCGGGAGATTTTAGTTCCCCCACATTGCGAGGATTCTGGAAGTGGTCTAGCAGACGGTCGCTGTACATGGCACAATGTGATGGTCCTCGTCAGTTTAGCTCATCCGCATGAATCGAGCCGTCATTAAGGTAGTTGCCGCCATCATCGAACGCGACGCCAAGATACTGATTGGCCAGCGGAGGCGTGAGGATTCGCACGGGCTGAAGTGGGAGTTTCCCGGCGGCAAGGTGGAGCGGGGCGAATTACCGGCATCGGGCTTGGCGCGGGAGCTGCGGGAAGAGCTTGGGATTGAAGCGACGATCGGGCAGGAACTGGTTCGGTACGAGCACCGGTATCCGCGACGGACGTCGATTCTGCTGATTTTCTATAGCGTTACGGAGTTTTCCGGGGTGCCGGAGAGCCTGGCGTTTGAGAAGATTCTGTGGGAGTCGCCGGAGAAGTTGCCGGGATACGACTTCCTGGACGGGGATATCGACTTCGTCCGGCGACTGGCGGCTCGAGAGTTTACCCGTTAGGGTGGTTTTGCTGGTTGCCAAAGACCGGTTGGCCTTCCGTCGTTTTGCGAAACAGAGCCAATTTTCCCCGGCTGGTTGGCTGGGGTGGTGGTTTTTACCTGGCAAAACCAATTTGGGCCGTTCTTGCGAAACAGACCCAATTCCCGAGAGCACCGGGTTCAGCGCTGCGGGGAATTGCGGAACAGAACCAATTCCGCGGGCTGGCAGGCCTGCGACTTCTTGTATTTACGAGACAGAGCCAATTCCCGTTCGAGCCCGATATGGCGGCGCGGGAATTGCCGAACAGAACGAATTCCGCACGCTGGTTGGGGCGCGGCCTCCTCGACTTCTGCTGAGAGTCTGACATCAGGCGAACCGGATGCGTCCGTTATTTCCTGTATCTGCTTGGATTCAGGGGAAATCCAGATCGAAGAATTTTGGGACCGGTCGCGGTTCCGCGGCCTGATAGTGCCTCACGCGAATTTCCGGCTGGCCGCGCCGGGCACGCGCGATGTCCATCTTTACGCCGAACCTTTACGCCGAACGCCTTCTCGATTCGAAGAGCCATATCGCCGGACAGGCCAGCCTTGGCGTTGAGCAGGCTTGACAACGCGGGACGCGAGACGCCCGGAACGCCCGCCGCGGCCGTCACCGACAAGCCGAGGGGCGCAATGATTCCGGTCCCGATAAATTGTCCGGGATGGGGCGGGCTCAACATCCGCATAGCGACCTCCTGGTGGTAATCTTCCAAACTCCCGTCGAGCACTTCGCCTTCCTTGGCGTCGATCTGAAACGTCAGACGTCTTTACGGTCGCTCCTCAAGGTGTGAGCCTTCCAGATCGGAACCGGCTGGAGATCCTGCTGGTCCTCAATGTCCTGCGGAAACGCAGGCAATTTCCGGAGGTTACGCACGAAGTACCGTATTCTCTCTCGCCATACTGTAGCCCGTTGCTTTACACTTGTCGCCTGACCGGTTTGGGGAGCAAAAGAGTTTGGCCGGTAGATGAACGGGATTAACGCCGATACCTAATTCACCCCACGAATGCGCCCGAATTCTTGGGATCGGACTGCAGTTCTCATTGGAATTGATTTCCAAGATGACCGGCGATGCTGGATCTCATCTTCTACGGTGATGCCCCGTGACGGCGAACACCGCTCCCGAAGGGAAAGGATGCAACGCGGAGGATAGAAGGAAGGCCGCAGGGTGTACAATTTCCTAGGTGCAAGAATTGAAATTTGCACCGGACCGTAAAAAAGGAGAAGCAATGTACAAACGATCGCTGTACCAGGCAGCCACTCTAGCGGTGGCCTTGACCTTTACGATGGGCGTCGCAATGGCCGACGACGATAATGGTGACCGTAACGACTGCAAGAATCTTCCTGACCAAAGCGCGCTCAAAGCCGCTTTAGCCGCGGCGACCGCTGCCGAGACCAGTGGCCTGAATAACCAGATGTGGGGAACCATAGTGGACCGGAACGGCATCGTTTGCGCAGTGGCGTTTACAGGGGCCAATCGCGGTGCACAGTGGCCCGGCAGCCGTATCATCTCCGCCCAGAAAGCCAATACCGCCAATGCGTTCAGCCTGGATTCCTCGTCGAGTAGCGGTGGCTCGGGACAGCCCAATGGCTTGTCGCTATCGACCGCGAACCTGTATGCCGCAGTGCAGCCCGGCGGCAGCCTCTTCGGTTTGCAGGCAAGCAACCCGGTGGATACTGCCGTGGCATATAAGGGGCCGTCCTCGCGATTCGGAACCGCCAACGACCCCATGGAAGGGAATAGGATCGGCGGCGTCAATGTGTTCGGAGGAGGGCTGGCGCTGTATGGACCCGGCAAGATAATCGCCGGTGGCGTTGGGGTTAGCGGAGACACCTCGTGCGCGGACCATAACATCGCTTGGAGAGTGCGGAAGAATCTCGGCCTGGATCATCTGATGGGAGTAGGAGGAGTTTCAGGCGATGCGGCGCGCCCCGATAACATCGTCTTTGACATTACGCCCAACCCCTTTGGCGGTACCGGGGTTAGTGCCGGTGGATTTGGTCACCCGGCTTGCCTCAATACCTCGGGATCGTCAACGTTACCACCGGTCCAGCCGTAGCCCGGCGGTTTTGTATCCGCCGGTAACATTCAGCAATGGCGGCCGGGCGCTCAGGCCCAACCTGGGCGCGGCCACCATCAACTTCCCCCACTTATCAATGGTGTGCATCAAGGATTTCAATTGGGCTTTGACTCTCTGCTCTCGCCGCTGGCTTCGCTGGGAATGGTTATCTTCCCAGGAATGCCGGCGTCGGGAGCTTGCGTTCCAATCAGGTTGAGAATTCTCATTTACGAGCAATCGTATCCGGCGCGCACGTTCTCGTCGAGCGATTTACCGTGAATGGCCGGGAAATTGGTTGTCGAGTTGCCGCCCTTGGCGTGAGTTGACATGACGGCGCTGCTTCCCTTCCTCCCGCTGGTGGTGCAACCTCTTGCCCGAGGCGCGACCGAGGTGATGCTGAAAAAGAGGCTCCTGCCAGGCTAAAGCCTCAGTGCGCCAGCGGGTCCGGGCGGAGTTGGAAGTGCAGCACCTTGCTGGTGGTTCCTTTGCCGCCTTTAATGTGGAAGGCCGTTCGGGTGGCGTAGGTGGACCAGAGTCCCCTGCCCTTCCAGCCGGCCTTCGGATCGTCAATGCGGCCGTCCATTCCTTTTGCGAAAAAGCCGATGGGATAGGTGCTGTTTCGTGCTTCGGACGAAAGAGAAAGCGTGGGCAGGAGGCTTGCCGGGTGTACGTCAATCCTGGCAGGTCAGTCCTGCCTGGTTGGCGTATGCACACGGTTCGCGGGATCGGCAAACTTCGCGGTTTGTGGAGTGAGTAATCCAAGAACTGCACTGAGCAACCTGCCAGGCCCTCTGTTATCACCAAGGACCGGAGTGAGCCTTCGATCGGCAGCGCTAGCGGATCAGCGGCAAATACGCGGGGACTTTCATCTTCCACTCTTCAAAACGCGAACCGAAACGGTCCCGCAGCAGACCATCTTCCAAGTGAACACGGATCTCGATCCCCGCGAGGAAGAGCGCGATTCCGATCGGCCACCATGGAAGCCTCCCCAACAAGAGGGCGCTCATGATGTACATCGCGAACATTGACGCATAGATGGGATGCCGGACGATCTGGTAAGGCCCCGATGTGACAAGCTCATGGTCCTCGTTGAGCGCCGCTGTGAATCGCCATTGCTTTCCCAGGTGGCGAATGCCGGTCGATGCGAGCCAAATCCCGACCAGACCGAAAGCGGTTCCCGCGCATAGCCGCCATAGGGGTATTGGCTCCGTCCAAAATGTCCGGGCCGGCAGCAAAATCGCCCAGTAGCCGAGTATCTGAAGAACGATTCCCCAGCGGGAGTTCGGCGCAGTCTTTACAGGCGTGCTCTTCTGTTTGGGCCGGAACAGGACGAACTGCAGCATCCACAGAATCCACAACCCAAACACATACCAGATTGGCATCGCCATCTTTTGACACCTTATTCCCTCAAAGGGATTCGCACGCTCCCGGCTCACATCCCGCTCGTCGCTGTTCGACAGCTTGACGCGTCAGGGCGTCTTCCTAGTATGACTGCTCGCTTCAAACTCCGGTGGGTTCAGATTTCGGGGCGGCCGGATCGGGCCCCATCCGCGCATTTTTACGCTGCAAGTCCATTTTTGGGGGATCTTTAGAATTTGCCCTCCAAGAGGCGATAGGGCTAAACGGCGGCTAGTCGCGCAGCGTTCACCGACGGGTCAGCACACCATCCAGTCTCCTGTCGGATTTCGGCGTATCCGGAAGTTGACGGACTTCCATAGTCGATCCTCCATCACGCCGCCGTGATTATCAGTGCGCCAGCGGGTCCGGGCGGAGCTGGAAGTGCAGCACCTTGCTGGTGGTTCCTTTGCCGCCTTCCATGTGGAAGGCCGTTCGGGTGGCGTAGGTGGACCAGAGCCCCTTGCCCTTCCAGCCGGCCTTCGGATCGTCGATGCGTCCGTCCATTCCTTTGGCGAAAAAGCCGATGGGATAGGGCACGCGGAGAGTTACCCATTTGCCATTCACCAGCGCCATCAAAGCATCCTCGCCGTTACCGGTGGCGATGGGTACGTTCTTGCCGAGGCCGAAGGTGTCGAACTGATCTACCCAGTCGTAGTAGCTGGCTTCGGCGCTGCCTGAATCGGTGACGCCTTTGAGTTGCGGCACCGGGAATGGGGTGAGGGTCCAGCCTTCCGGGCAGTGTTGGCCCGTTGCCGTTGGCCCGTTGAGGGGGCCTTTGCACTTCCGCCGGTCGAAACTGGCGAAGTGTCCGCTGGCGGTTGGTGTCCACACTACGCCGTTCGTATCGATGTCCAGCCCGCGTGGCGAGAACCCTTGCACTGCCGCCTTGGGGTTGTTGTACGGCAATTCGTAGACCTCCGCGAGAGCGGTTGCCGGCGGATTTGTGCCTGGATTCAGACGGACGATGGAGCCGGGGAAGCCAAGGACGGAGCCCCAGATGGCGCCGTCGGCCGGGCTTACCGTAACGCCGTAGAAGGCAGCGGCGATTCGTTTGTCCTTCGCCGGATCAACGGGTTGGTTCGGCTCTACATACCCGTCACGCCTGCCGTTGCCGTTGGTGTCGAGGATGAGCGCGGTCCAGCCTTGCGATTTCTGTTCGTCGTGCGTTTCTTCAAACATTTTACGGTTCAGCCAGCCCACGGCATCGCCGCCTCCGCCGCTGCTGGTCCACAGCGTCTGGTTGGCGTCCTCGGCAAACTGGAGGTGATGGGTGCTGAAACAGGTATCGATCAATGTGAACTGTTTCGTTTTCGGATCGTACATGGCGAGTTGCCGGCCGCTGCGGTTTAAAGGGAACAGCTTGGCCGACTCGTGGGTGGAGCCTTCTTTACAGAACGCGGGGTTCTCTACTGGACGGATTACCGAGGTGAACCAGACGCGGGATTTTTCATCCAGCATGGGGTTGTGCATGTTGGCCTGGCTGTCCCAGATGGCTTCGTCGCCCCAGTAGGGAGAGGGCTTCAGAGGCTTGCCGGGGGCCGGGGTCTTGGGATCGCGCACGGGCATCTTCACTTCACTTGCGATGTGGCGCACGGGATCGAGGATGGGGATTTGGTCAGTACTGAGTTCGGGCGCGCCGTAGATTGGGCCGTTGGCGTTGACGGTGGGATTACGCTTGTCGGTGGCAATCTCGTCGTGCAGATATGCTTTGGGCGAAGTCCAGTCCCATTCGGTGATGACGATGTTGCGCTCGACGCCTTGGGGCCGCGAAGGCGCGGGGGGCAGTTCTCCGGCGGCGATCCGAGTGGTCCAGTCGGCGAATACGGCGAGTGCGCGCTCCTTGCCTAAACGGTCGATGCCGCTCACCATGTTCGCGCCGGCCTGCCCGGACTGGATGCGGCGCTCCCATGCCTGTACGGGGGAATCGAAGCTGCCGAGATTCTTTGGAATTTCGCGCGTGGCCTTGTTGCCTAACTGGTGACAGGACCAGCAACCGTCGGTCTTGATCAGTTGTAGCCATTGGGCTTGGGATTGGATGTTTGGCGATATGCCATTGCCCTTGGGTCCGGTGCCGGGAAATTCGCTTTTCTCCGGCGGCTTCAGCAGCGAATACCAGTGGCTGGCTGGATAGTATTCGGCCGCGGCGCGGGCATTGGGTGCAATTACCGCTTTCAGGTTTATCCGCTTGCCGGGAGTTGCTGAGACCTTTGCAGAATCGACCAGGCCGTAGCCGCGGACCCAGAGGCTGTAGGTTGCTTTCGGAAGATCCGGCAGAACGTATTGCCCGCGATCGTCAGTGACGACGATCTTGGCGAATTTAGTGGGGAGGTCCGAGGTTTCGGCGATCACCCAGACGCCGGCTTCCGGGCCTTTCGCGCTGGTGACAACGCCGCCGATGTCATCGTTGTCGATTGGGATTGGTTGGGCGTTCATTTGGGACAGCAGGCCGGAGATGAGTACGGCAAAGCTGACCGTTGTTCCTGCAAATGTTCTTGCAAATGTTCCCGCAAAGTAAAGAGGTCTTGAGGTCTTCACGTTTACGCTCCTGTTCTCGATTGCGGTTAGTATACAGGATGGCGAGGGTAATGGAGGAAACGATGACGCAACTCAACCGTAGACAATTCGCGGGCTTGGCTGTTTCGCTGGGCGCCGGGGCAGCACGCCTGTCCGGCGGCTCGGCGACAATTGATGAGACCTTGCGATCCGGGATCGACCGGAGAAAGATCCCCGCTGTGGTGGGCATGTTCGCGAACGGGAACAAAATCCTGTATGCAGGCGCGTTCGGTACGCGAGATTCGACGGGCGTGCCGATGAAGGTGGATACGATTTTCGGGATCGCTTCGATGACCAAAGCGATTACTACAGCGGCGGCACTGCAACTGGTGGAGCAAGGCAAAGTGCAGCTCGACGAGCCGGTCTCGAAGTACCTTCCGCAACTGGCGAAGCTGGATTTGCTGGAAGGTTTCGATGCGGCCGGAAAGCCGGTGCTGCGGCCGGCGCGCACCGGGATCACGTTGAAGCATTTACTGACGCACACGTCCGGCCTTTGCTACGACTTTTGGGATGGGGAAATGTTTCGCTATTCATCGGCGGCGGGCGGACCGGCGGCAGCGGGAACAGCGGGACCGCTGATGTTTGAGCCGGGCACGCGCTGGCAGTATGGACAAGGCATCGATTGGGCCGGACGTTTGGTGGAGACGTTGAGCGGCTTGAGCCTGGAGGAGTATTTTCAGGCGAAGATTCTGGGGCCGCTGGAAATGCGGGATACGAGCTACCTTATTCCGGAGGCGAAGTTCGACCGGCTGGCGAGTATGTATAGGCGGCAGCCGGATGGCACGTTAAAACAAGATGCGCGGTCACTGCCTGCGCGTCCGAAGACTTTCAATGGAGGCGGCGGATTGTATTCCACCGCGGGAGATTACGTGCGCTTTATGCAGATGATTCTGGGAATGGGCCGGGGCAGCAACGGCGCACGGATTCTGCGGGCGCAGACAGTGGAGAGTATGAAGGCCAATCAGATTGGCGAACTGACGGCGGGCAAGATGAAGAGCTACCGGCCGCAGCAATCGAGCGACGT
Organism: Acidobacteriaceae bacterium; assembly: GCA_025360145.1. Taxonomy (GTDB): domain Bacteria; phylum Acidobacteriota; class Terriglobia; order Bryobacterales; family Bryobacteraceae; genus JANXXV01. The sequence goes on along the minus strand of JANYCV010000126.1, from coordinate 245 downwards.
GGATATCCAGCCGGGTTACACCGAAAAGTGGGGACTGGGATTTCTGATCAACACGACGGCTTATGCAGGCGGGCGTTCGGCCGGCAGTCTGGCATGGGCGGGCCTTGCGAACACTTACTACTGGATAGACCCGAAGCGTTCGCGCTGCGGCGTGCTGATGATGCAGTATTACCCGTTCGTGGATAAAGAAGCGGTGGCACTGCTCAGCGATTTTGAGCGCGCCGTTTACGCCTAGCGCGTCACGG
>JANYCV010000051.1 GCA_025360145.1 Acidobacteriaceae bacterium | reverse complement strand
TGATCTCCCGAGCTAATACGGGCAGTAATGGATCCAGGCTTCGAGAAAATCCTTGCCCGCGAACTGGATGGTCCGGTCGTCGATTACAGTGGCTCCGGCAGCGTAACCGGCATCGATTTTCAGCGAATTCCGGGTGGTATGTTCGATCTGGATGGAAACCGGTCCGTCAATCCGGTACGGCCGGATACTGCCGATTTTAGCCATCGCTTTCCGGGCGCTTTCGCGGATCAGGTCGCGGGCCGCTTGGGCGGACAGCGTGAGGCAAGTGTAACGCCCGATGCCTTCCTTCACGGTTGCCAGTTCGGTGGCGGGCTGAATGGCGCGCATCTCGTCCACCGCCGCCTGGTCCCCGGTGAGCAGGATGACCGGCGTTCCAAACACGCCCGCCAGCGCGGTCCGGGTCTCAATTTCGCCCACCGGTTTCCCGTTCAGCAACATGTTCTGGATGCCGAGCGAGCTGTAGCTATGGGCCATGATGCCGTTGCGAACATTAGCCATACTATGCTGCCCGACGAATGCCACGGCCGCGTAATGGCGATCCAGAGTCATCGTCGCCGGAAGACCGCCCATCAGCAATTTTGCCTTCGGGTGAATGGTGACGGCGGAGAGACTTGCCGAACCGCCGTGGCCGTCCCACACGATTACTTCATCGGCGCCGCCAGCCAGAAAACCGTCCACAGCAGCGTTGACTTCGCCGGCAAGGAGGGCGCGCATGTCGGCGTCGTTGGGGTCCGTTTGGGCCTGTCGGCAAACGCCGGCCACGCCTTCGGCGTCCGAGATGATGAAGATCCGTTTGGGTTGTTGAGCAGAGAGAGTTTGGGCGGCTAGAAAGAGCAGCAGTAGAGGCGCGCGTTTGGTCATCCTAATTGGTATAGCGCCAAACCCAGGATATAAGCAAGAACTGAAGGGGGAGACGAAGCCACAGCAACCACGGCTGAAGAAGCGATTGAGCGGGAACCCCGGGGAATGGGATGTGGGCGACTGCCATATAGACGTTCGCCGGAAAGATCGCGATCAGCAGCAGCACCAGACCATAGCCGGCCTGGCGCCGGGTGCGGTTGAGGAGAAGCCCTGCGCCGCCCAGAATTTCCGCGGCCCCGCTGAGGGCAACCAAGGCTTTGGGCCAAGGCAGCATTGGCGGCACAATGCGAATGAACGCGGCCGGAATTACGAAGTGCATGATTCCGGTTAGTAAGAAAAGAGCTGAAATCGCTATTTTGCCTGCCATGGTTGGATATTTCCCAACCCAAGTATATTCCGTCTGAACGCCTTCCGGTATACCTAGTCCGGTGAAGTCACTTCGGAACGCGTGCCGCGCGAGCTTTCCGCTTTGCGCTTTGCGGCAATTGCGAGTCTATGAGGGACGCGAGCCTAATAGTACTAAATCAAACATCTTTCTATTTCAATACTCTATGACTGAGGTTATAATTTCAGCTATGGAACTGTCTCACAAGATTCGCATATTGCTGGTCGAAGATAATCCGGGTGATGTCCTATTATTTAGAGAGGCTATTAAAGAATGTACGAGGCCATGCAGTATCCGGGTCGCTTCGGATGGCGAAGAGGCGAAGAACATTCTGTTTGCACACCGTGGAGGACCGGACTCGCTGCCGGATCTGATAGTCCTCGACTTGAATCTTCCCAAAGTGACCGGCGATCAAATCTTGCTTTTGATCAAAGCGGATACCGAGTTGCGCAGCATCCCGGTTTTGATTCTTTCCAGTTCCAGCGACTTGGCTGATATCCGGCGAAGTTACGACAATCAGGCCTCCTGCTATCTGGTGAAGCCGACCGATCTTGGCGATTATATGAGGCGGGTACGGGCTTGGGGCAATTTCTGGATGTCCCAGGCGACGCTGCCCGTCAGCGCGTAGGATAGCTCACGCAACTTATCTGAGTTTGCGGCGTAGCATATCGAGCGCGGTCTGCGAAGCAAGCATCCTGACCCGTGCGCGATCTCCAAGGAACTGTACTCGCCGCACATCGCATCCCGCCGGATAGGCGAGTCCAATATATACCGTCCCGGCCGGGTTTGCTTCGGTTCCGCCATCCGGGCCGGCAAAGCCGGTAACCGACAGCGCGTAGGTGGTTCCGGCACGCTCCCGGGCCCCTTCGGCCATGGCTCTGGCAACAGGTTCGCTCACCGCTCCCTCTTTCTCAAGCAAAGCGATTGGAACGTTTAGAACTTTGGCCTTCATTGCTTCGGTGTAGGTAATGAAACCACAAGTAAAAGCCTTCGAACTTCCGGGAGTCGCTGTCAGGCGCTGGGCTAATAGGCCGCCCGTACAGCTTTCGGCAACGCTGGCGGTTTCCTTCCGTTCAATCAACGCGGCAATTACCACTTCTTCGAGAAGCTGCCCTGTCCGGGTGTAGATCCGGTCGCCCAGGATCGCGGCGATCTGGCTGGAGACTTCCTCTAACAATGCATCGGCTTGCCCCGCGGAATCGCATCGGGCGCGCAGGTGGAGTTGAATGTCACCGGCGCCGGCAAGGATCGTGGTGACCGGATTGGTGTACTTAGTGTAGACCGGAGCAATCAGCTGATCGACGTCGGATTCGCCCATGCCAGCCACGCGCAGATGAAGGGTCCGGATGAATAGAGCCGGCAATACCCCGCGAAGCCTGGGAAGGCACTGCTGTTCGAACATCGCCTTCAATTCTTTGGGAGGACCGGGTAACAGTATCACGATCTTGCTGCCGGCCGCTATCCACTGGCCTGGCGCAGTTCCACGGTCGTTCGGCATTACCTCCGCCCCGTCGATGACGAAGGCTTGCCGTTTGTTGTTCTCCGCCATTTTGCGTTGCATCCGGGCGAAGCGCGCGGCGATGGCGTCGGAAATCTCCTGCCGAAACGATTGGCCGCAACCAAGAGCGGAAGCTACGGCATCGCGGGTGACGTCGTCTTCAGTAGGGCCCAGCCCTCCACTGAGGATCACGATTCCCGACCGCCGCAGCGCATCGGAAATAACCGCCGTGAGACGATCGCGGTCGTCGCCGACGATAGTCTTCTGCACTACCTCGACACCGAGGAGATTCAACTGGCCGGTAAGGTAGAGGGAATTGGTATCCACCTTATCTTCGGTCAGCATTTCCGAGCCCACCGCAACAATTTCGGCGTTCACTACGGCATCGGCCTTCCGGCGATGTTCACAGCGACCCGGAAGAGCGCATTAGTAGTGGTGACCACCATCGACCGCGAGGGTGTGAAAGCCAAACCGACTATGTTCGGCCCTGAGAGGAACAGTTCAGCGTTTCGATCCTGACCGATCCGCACTACACCGCGGCGGCCCTGCAGCGATGCCGCTACGTACAGGCGATCTTCGGCGTCGAAGGCGATGCCCTGCGGCCGGCCCAAACCGCGAAAAAACACCTCCACCTCTCCGGCCGGCGAGACCCGGTGGACGGCGTCGAAACTGGACGTGGTGGGCCCTGACACGTAGAGATAGCCATCGGGACCGAAGGCCAGGTGATAGGCCGCGATGGAAGGCTCAAGCGTGGTGAATACGTAAATCTGGCGGCTGCGGCTTATCTTGAAGATGGTGCCGCTGCGATCGCCCACATAGAGATTTTCTTCCGCGTCAAATGCGAGCCCGGTGGCCACGCCCATCCCCTCGACATAGACGGACATAGCGCCGGTTGGAGTGACCTGGTAAATAATGCCCTCATGGCGGCTGGAAATATAGAGCATTCCATCGCGGTCGATAGCGAGGCTGGTGGCGTTCATCAGGTCGGCGATAAACGGGGCTAGATTGTAGTTTAAGTCGACTTTGAAGACGGAGACCGGGGTCTTCTGGCCGCGCGATCCGCTGAAGGTGCAGAAGATGTTGCCGAATGAATCAACGGCCGGACTCGCAACCGGGTGCATGCCATCGGCGATCTGAATCCCGATATCGCAAATCCACGAGCGGCTGACGTCTCCGCCGCTTCCGACTATCAGTTCGCCAACCGATGCGCCTTCGGGCACTCGGGCGATCACAAACGAATCCGAGCCGATGATGACGGGAGCGCGAACATCGCCGATGGTAACGCTGGTGCTCTGGGAACGCGCGAGCCCTTTGCCGCGAATCTGAAATTCTCCGCCAGGGATGGCCGCAATTGGTGTTACGTCCGATATGAGAGGTTGCTGATCGCTGTCTTTGCGCTTAGCCATGAACTGAGTCCGCGAATTTAATATAGATTAAAATACCCTGCGGCAAACAACACAAGCGCACCATAGATACCCGCCATGACGTCGTCCATCACGATGCCGGTGCCGCCCGGCAATGATTCGAGACGCCTTGTTGGCTCGGGTTTCCATATATCGAGGACGCGGAACAGAACAAACGCCGCAACCCAACTCTTCCAGTTGAGCACAGTTACCCCGCTGAGCGTAATCCACTGGCCGATTACTTCGTCCACTACCACCAGGCCCGGGTCCTTGCGACCGCTCACATCGGCTGCAATGGTGGACGCCCAAATGCCCGGCGCCAACAGCAAAACGGCGAGGATTCCAAACCAATAGGGCTGGACGCCCGTGTAGCGATGGAGCAGGAATGCGATGCCAAGGCCGGCCAACGATCCGGCCGTGCCGGGGGCTACCGGGAAGTATCCGCAGCCAAACCAGGTTGCGATGGCGAGCGCCGCTTTATTCTTCATCGGGCTCTTCTTCGCCGTAATTTACCGGTTCGGAGATCACGTACTTCTCGGTAGCCCAGTTGCCTAAATCGATCAGCTTGCAGCGTTCGGTGCAGAACGGAAAGTACACTTCACCGGCCGAAACCGGCCGCTGGCAAGTAGGGCACTTCAGGGTCATGCTGTGTGGTGCTGACGATGCGTTGCCGATTCCGGGCGAGCGCCGGTCAGGATCGGAAATAAATTCAGGCGCGCCGGCGGGGCACTGGCTTCGGGCTCATCGGTAAGCATCCCGATCAGGTCGTAGTCGTGCGCTTCGGTGACGCGGAAACGGCGGATCTGGCCCGCGGTTGGTTCGATGTCGCCGAAATCGTTGATATAGGTGACGCCGTCGATTTCAGGAGCCTGCGATTGCAGGCGGCATTCCCACAGCAGATCGGTTTCTTGCGA
>JANYCV010000045.1 GCA_025360145.1 Acidobacteriaceae bacterium | reverse complement strand
ACCCTGTTCTCCGCGAATCCGAACTCCAGCAGGGCTCCGCGCGGCAAGTAGATTTGGTCCTTCGCGCTGTAGAACCAGGTTCTGGATCTCCTCGATACCGTGCTCGATACCGGATCGAGCGCCCCAAGCCCCACCCTGGATTCGTGACCGTAATTCATTAGAAAATCCGAATACAGGATGTTCGACGGCGTCAAATTGATCTGCGTGTGAATCAGGTTCGACCCGCGCAGGCTGGTCGCCTGGTCCTCTCCCTTCGGCAAATCGTCGATCACCAACTGCTTATACTCGGTATCGAGGCTGTCGGAAAACCAGACGCGTCCCTTTGCAATCGGTCCCGAAAGGTTGGCCCGCGGCGACCACGATCCAAGATGCAACCCCTTCTTGATGTCGAAGCCCGGAATGAAATTGGTTCCCGAATAACGCCATTGGTCCGTCCCGGTCTTGGTTTGAATCGCAAGCGCGCCGGCCGAGCCCTTGCCGAATTCCGGCGAGAAGCGTCCGGTGGAAAACTCCAGTGACCGCACCGCCTCCACGCTAAGCCGCGTGTCGAAGCGGCCGGTCAGCGGATCGCCGATGTTGAACCCATTCAGCGTATACAGCACCTGATTTTCCGCCCCGCCGTTAAAATGCAGCTCGCCTTGCGGATCCTGCAGCACGCTGGGCATCACCCGGATGGAGTTGCGCAACGTGTGCGCGGACTGCACCGGAATATTCATCACTTCCGGACCGCTCAGGCGTTGCCCGGCGCTCGTCTTATCGATATCGATGGGAGGAGGCGCGTCGTCTACCTCCAGCTTCTGGAACACCTCGCGGACGTGATTCACCACCAGCGTCAATTCATGGTTCTGGCCCGAAACTTCCAAACGGCGATCACGCAGTTGGAAGTAACCGTCATGCAGCACATTCACCAGATACTCGCCGTCCCCCGGCAGTCGAAGCTCGAACCAGCCAGTCGGAGTGGTGACGGATTGAGCGCTCTGCAAGGATCCACTTATCCGGAAAGACACGCGCGCGCCGCCTACAGCCGAATTGTTCTCGTCCAGCACCCGGCCGCTGACAAGAACTTCCGCCCTGGCAAGCGGAATCAGCAGCAGCCCAATCGCAATCAGGAACAAGAATCGCGCCCACAACATGAAACAACACCTTCCCTCACTATATCGGTTCTGCTATCGTAAACCCTTATATGACCCGCCGCGATTTACTAGCCGCCTCACCCGCCCTTGCCATGGCCGCGAAGAAACCACCGTTTGAACTGTGCATGCACCAGACCACTTCCGCCTCAGCCGGCTTCCGGCAATCGCTTGAAGGCTATTCGAAAGCGGGCTTCCACATGGTGGAGGTGATTCCGCCCAAAGTGGCCGAATTCGCCAAGGCGGAAGGCATCGCCGGCGCCAAACGGCTGCTGGGCGATCTGGGGATGAAGGCGGTTTCGAGCAGCGGTGTCCGCGGACTGGCGGAACCAAGCCCCACGCGGCCCAAGATCCTGGAGGAACTGAAAACCACCTGCGAACTCATCGCCGGGATCGGGGTAGATCGGATTGTCTGCCCTTGTGGTACCACCGCGACCTATACGGCGGACGACTACAAGCGCGGCGTCGAAAATCTTCGCGAAGCGGGCGACATCGCCAAGCAGTTCGGACTCACCGTGATGCTGGAATTCATGCGCGGGTCCACGTTCATCGGCACGCTGCCCACGGCGCTGAATACAGTGCGGGAAGCGGCCCATTCCAACGTGAAGCCAATGCTCGACTTCTATCACTTCTGGGCGGGCTTGAGTAAGTTTGAGGATCTGGAGCTGATCCGCTCTGGCGAACTGCACCATGTCCATTTCCAGGACGTGGCGAAGATCCCCCGCGAAATGCTGGATAGCCGAACCCGGGAGATACCAGGCGACGGCGTCAGCCCGCTGGCTAAAATTCTCCGCATGGTTGCGGCGAAGGGTTACACCGGGCCGCTCTCGGTGGAGCTGTTCTATCAACGGTTCCAGGATGGCGACCCGTTCACCGTAGCCAAAGAGATTCGCGGCAAGTGCGAAGCCGTGCTACGCACCGTTTAAGGCCGCCGGATCTCAGCACCGGCCGCGCCGTGATTGTACCCATTGCGGAAGTTCCCCGCGTCCAACACCGAAAGTGCACCAAAAGTGCGAGGCTTGACGTTACCTCAGTTGGGACCTAGAATTAAATTGGTTCCTGGTGTAACCGCTTGAGAGGGGATCAGCAGTCATGACAGCCAAATCCATATCCGCAGTGACAGTGATTTCAGGTGCCTTGCTTTTCTCCGGCGCATCTTTCGCCGAGAAGAAAAAGGCCGACAATGGTGCGCGGGAGACCGTGGCCAAGCCGCTCACCGATAAGGAGCGCCGCAAGCGCGAAGATAAGTTGCGGAAGGAGCTCGAAACTCCCTACCGCAAATGGCTGACCGAGGACGTCGGCTATATCATCACGGACGAAGAGCGGACGGCTTTTAAGCGCATGACTACCGACGATGAGCGGCAGAATTTCATCGAAGGATTCTGGCTTCGACGCGATCCCACTCCCGATAGTGCGGAGAACGAGTTTAAAGAAGAGCATTACCGCCGTATCGCCTACGCCAACGAGCGCTACGCCTCCGGCATCCCTGGCTGGAAGACCGACCGCGGCCGCATTTACATCACCTTCGGCCCGCCTGCCGAAATCGAATCGCATCCCTCGGGCGGAAGCTATGAACGTCCGTATGAAGAAGGGGGCGGCACTACCTCCACCTATCCGTTCGAGAAATGGCGCTATCGCTGGATCGAAGGAATCGGCACGGACATCAACATCGAATTCGTCGATCCCACCATGACCGGTGAGTACCGCATGACCATGGACCCATCTGAGAAAGACGCCTTGCTGATGGTTCCCGGCGCCGGATTAACGATGATGGAGCAGATGGGCCTTTCCTCA
>JANYCV010000041.1 GCA_025360145.1 Acidobacteriaceae bacterium | reverse complement strand
TACGCATGTTCGCTCGCTGCAAAGTTACCACTTTTCCAAAAATCGACGATTGTGTTGGATTGTTTGTCGCACTAATATTCAAATTGTTTGGCGGCGTAGCGCTGTTTTGCGAAGATGGTGCTGTAGCAACCGCAGTTTGAGGAACGGCAAAGGTCGGGATAGGTAACACCCGTGCGCCAACGAGCATTGCCCACACAAGCGCCGCCAAAATGATTGTTGCAGTTAGAGTATACACATGTGCGCCCGACACATTCGGGGCTTCGGGAATTTCGTAGCGTCCTTTTAATTCATCGATCGCAATGTTGGGCATGGGCGAATTCGCCGCAGAAAGCCAGGGAACACTTCTTCGGTTTGCGGGAAGCCAAGCCGGACTTGGTTGGCATCGCAGTGTTCGATTCGATTCCGCTAAAACTCGACGAGGACGGACCGCTTTGTGAGTTGAAATGGCGTTGGAGGGAGATTGAAAACTATTTGTGCTTCCCGCAAACTCTACTCGCCTATGCGCAACATGTTGAGGGTGAAGCCAATCGGACATTCGAACCCGCACCACGGGAACGCCAAAGGGTCGCCATGCAACAATCTATGGACGAGGTGGCCGGGGCATTAAGAACGTTGGGCCGGCCGGAACCGTTTGGCCCGGATGTGAAGGCCAGCGACGATTTTCTTGATCCCGTCTTCCAGACCTATTTTAGTAAGCTCGGGCTGCGGAATCTAATGCAAAAGACCGACTACCACGTTTTGGCTCATCTGGTTCCAAGAGAGCGGATCGATTCTGAAATCAGCGAGAAGCTTGACCGCATCGTCGAGGTTGCGAAAAAGGCAAAGCCAGTGATCTGAATTCGGTTTCACTACTGCTCGGCTACGTCGCTAGCCGAAATTGGTCCGCCGATCCGCTGGTCCGTAAAATCGGCAAGGCGTAGAACTGGCGCCTTGGGGGTCAACCCTATGCGGGCACACTTGCGCACCCGAAATGCAACCCATTAACTGAACTGCACCTCTCTCAGGTCCTGGCGTTAGCCCACATCCCGCGCGCATCGAAAGCCGATATTCGTGGTGGAGCTGTCCGGAGTGTTGGAAGTCCGTGCAGCCACCCGATAGCGGTTGCAGTAAGATGCGTGGCACAAGTACGACCCGCCCTTTATCACCTTGTGTGTCCCGCCCGGCGGGCCCACCGGATTCTTTCTAGTCGCCGTCACGTGGAATGAAGGGTGGAACCAATCGCCGCACCACTCCCACGTATTTCCGGTTATGGTCTGGAACCCGTATCCATTCGCCGGAAAGGCATCCACCGGAGCCGGAGCCGAGTATCCATCTTCCGCGGTGTCGCGGTTGGGGAAATCGCCCTGCCAGATGTTGCACAAGTGGCGTCCTTCCGGAGTCAGTTCGTCGCCCCAGGGGAAGTCCTTTTGCTCCAGGCCGCCCCGGGCCGCATACTCCCACTCGGCTTCGGTAGGCAATCGTTTGCCGGCCCATTCACAATAAGCAAGTGCGTCGTTCCCGGAGACATGAACCACCGGATGACGGGCCCTGGATGCAATATGCGAATCAGGCCCCTCGGGCCGCTCCCAGTTGGCGCCGTTGACCTTGCACCACCAGTCGGCTCCCCGTACGCGATTTTCCACTAGCCGTGGCAATTCCTCGGGAGCGATGTGCTTGTGAAACACGAACGACCATCCAAACCGATCAGACTCCGTCTGGTATCCGGTCTTGCGGACGAACTCCGCGAATTGCTCGTTGGTCACCGGCGCGGTATCAAGGTAGAAGCCGTCGAGCGTCACCTCCCGAACCGGACCTTCGCCGTCGGCCGGAAAGCCGTCTATGCTATCGGTGCCCATCAGGAAACGGCCGCCGTCCAGCTTGATCATTCCCTCTGTGGACCCGCTGGTGGCGCGGAGCCGGTTTGCAGACGCTTTTGAAGAAACTTCGAGCAACGCAGCCCGCTGCTTGCTGGGGACACAGCACGGGTTGGGTGATTTGTTCATGCCTTTTTCGCGACATTGCGAATGTCGGCTTGCGCCTTCAGGCCATCCACATATTGTTCCAGCGCCCGTTCCTGTTTTTCGCGATGGAGCATCCGTTCTATCTCCTGCCTTACATCCGAGAAACTCCTGTAACCAGCGGGTTTCTTGTCATGACATTTGGCGATATGGAATCCGAAGCCAGTCCGGAAAATATCGCTTTGTTCGTTGGCCGCAAGGGCGAAGACCACCTGATCGAACTCATCCACCATCTCGCCGCGGGGGAAGTATCCCAGGTCGCCGCCGTTTCCCGCGCAGTCGGAGTATCGATCCGCTACCTCCTCAAAAGCCACGCCGCGATTCAATTCAGCCTCCGCCTGCTGCATGGCGGCCAGGGCTGTCTGCTCGTCTGTTTTGTCATCTACATTTTTGACGATATGGGCGGCCTTTATCATTTCCGGCAGAAGGAATTGCTCTTTATATTTCTTATAATAATCACCGGCCTCTTTGGGCTTCGGCATCTGCACTTTGGCGGTCAGCTTTTGCAGAAAGCGGTCGAGCCGAAGGCGGACTTCCACATCGTGTCTGAGGTTTCCGCTGCCGGGCGGCATTGCGTTCATGGCTTCTTCGACAGCATCGGGCGAAAGCGGCTCCGTTTCCTTCAAAGCTTCCTGACGCAATAAAGTGCGCTCAATGACGGTCTCCTTCGACCAATCCCAGAGCTGCATTTCCTTGGCGACCGGATCGAGCCCGTCCACCATCTCCTCGTAGCGGGGACGGGTCAAGTTGACCTCCTCCCGAATCACTGCATCGTCAATGCTTTCACCGTTCACTACAAGAGACACCGAATTCCCCCTCGCACAACTAAACTGAGAAACCTGGGTTTAGTAATTGATAATTAACTAAGGTCCGCTATACTTAGACTTCTTACCATATGATCGGTCGAATTGCCAAGTGGGTTCCAGGGACGCTCGCCACCGCCGCCGTTGCGGGTTTTTTTACCTGGCTGATCGCCAATTCGCCTGAGACAACTCCGCCACCCGGCCCTGCCGCACAATCGCGCCCGGATCTGGCCTCCTTCGATCCGCCTACTGGCCCGGCGGGAGAACCTGTTGCAGCCGCCACCGCCAACGAGCCATTGTTCGTAGAGGCTATGAAATACTATCAGGCGCGCGATTATTCTCGCGCCTCGTTCGCGCTTCAGCAAGCCACCAGCCGTCAGCCCGGCAACCCGGAGTTCCGGTTCTATCTCGGAATCTCCTACCTGCTCACCAACGACACGCAGGCGGGCATCCGGGAACTGAAAGTGGCGGAAGGTCTGGGCAGTTCGCCCTACGTGGACAGGACACATTTCTACCTCGCCAAGGCCTTTCTCAGACAGAAAGATACGATCAACGCAATGCGGCAATTGGACACACTGGTGGATGGCGGCGGGAATCTCGCCGAGCCTGCCAGGAAGCTCAGATTCGAACTGGCCAACAATATCATTGAGTAGCGTTCAAAAGCCGCTCGGCTGAATCCAATAGCTCTCGCGCCACTTGGAGCCTGCGGGCACGGTCTGCAATCCTTTGTAGGTCCCAGCCTGGGCCATGTTAAAGACGTTGGTCGGTCCGCTCATCGGCTCAAAGCAGATGAAGTCACGTCCCTTCGGCGCATAGACCACCGCGATGGGGAATTTCGGTCCGTAAAAAACCGCGATCTTCTCCTTCACACCCTGCACAGAGAACTCGGCGCGGCCATCGGAACCGCGCACCAGTCCGCCAAAGACATCGTCGAGTTGAATCCCTTCGAGCGATTGCGGATCGCTGAACGCCACCGGCTTGGTTTCGCCGGTGGGGATCAGGACGCCCGACAAGACCAGATGTTCTGTGACAGGCATATGAACTTTCCATGCGTCTCTGGGAGCGTCATGCAGCGTAAAATAGGGGTGATAGCCAATTCCAACGGGCATCGGCTCGGTGGATAGATTGTCGATTGAGGTTTCCACCTCCAGAACGCCGTCTTGCAGCCGGTAGGTCATATCGATATTGTGGGCAAACGGGAACTGGGCCATCCAGTCCGGATGCCGCCAGAATTCCAACCGGCTGGTGACTTCCGCGGATTTCGGCGTCGCTTTGGCGCTCACCACTTTCCATTCGGCCGAATACATCACCAGCCCGTGTATCGGCTTGTGGTTCCCGTCGTACCGAAAGTTATTCAACGCAGGATTCAAGATGTACTTCTTGCCGTTCGCGTAGAACCAGTCCGCTTCGAGCCGGTTCGCCCACGGCGCGAGGAATGGATTGCCCAGGTTTACGGGCTTGGCCTTGAACTCTGCCACGGAATTGTAAGGAGACCAGAAGACGCGCTTTCCGTTCACCTTCATCTCATAAGAGTTGTTCCCCACCGAAGGCACAATCATCACCTCCGTCTTATGGGCGGCATCGGCAAGGCGGATGACCTCAATGCCGTCAACGGTCAGTTTCTCTGAAGTGTAGTTCGCGGCTTGCGACATGAGTGGCAGTAGGAGAAGAACAAAGCTGGCTTTCATTCCTTAACGACTTTATCAGGATCTATCAGGTCAAGTTTTGTATTGTCTTGACAGCACCAGCACACGCCCGGCGAAAATGTCCGGATGTAGCAGACATCGCACCAGTAGGTGACCATCCGTTTCTTGCCATTCTGATAGGCGAAAAGCGAACGCGTGTGAATCTTGTCGATAGCGAACTGGCCGGGTGCGGAGGTATGGCCGCGGGCTTCCAAATCCATGCCCGCGAGGCGCGAGTCACCCAGAACGGCCATGGTCGGATCGTCGCCGGAAAGCGCGATGCTCTTGCCGCCGGCGGTTTGAATCGCCGGCCCGGCAATCAGCTTGCCGCGCACGGCACCGGCTTCCGGCTCAATCGCCAGCGCGCGAACGCCAAACAGGAATAGCGGAAGAAAGCTTCTTCGCAGCACTGTTATTATTGTATCGCGTTGTAGCGGAGCGCCTGATAAGATTTTAGATTCATGTCCAATCGAGCATCCCTGTTTGTCACTTGTATCGTGGACCAGTTATTTCCGAACGTCGGCGTTTCGATGGCCGCTGTGCTGGAACGCATTGGCTGGGCCATAGACTTTAACCCGGCGCAGACTTGCTGCGGACAGCCGGCTTTCAACAGCGGTTATCGCGCGGAGGCACGCAGCGTAGCTCTTCACTTTCTGGACGTGTTTCGCGACGCCGAGTATATTGTGGTGCCTTCCGGATCGTGTACTTCGATGATCACGCATCATTTTTCGGAGTTGTTCGCCGCTGAACCTGCCCGCCTCGAAGAGGTTCGCAGTCTGGAAAAGCGTGTATGGGAGTTCTCGCGGTTTCTGCTAGAGGTGGCCAAGGTGGAAGGCGTCGGCGCCAGTTACGGCTGCGTAGCCACCTATCACGATAGCTGCCACGCCTTGCGGGAATTGAAGATCAAATCGGGACCCCGCCTGCTGTTGTCGAAAGTGAAGGGATTGGAATTGAGAGAGATGGAAATTGCCGAAGAGTGCTGTGGTTTCGGCGGAACGTTTTCAGTGAAGTTTGCCGAGGTTTCCGGCGGAATGGCACGAACGAAGATTGAGTCCATTCAGAAAACGGGCGCTGACGTGGTGGTGTCCATTGACTCCAGTTGCCTGATGCAACTGCAAGGGGCTCTCCATCGGGCCAAACTTCCCGTCCGTACCATGCATCTGGCTGAACTTCTGGCCTCCCGGTAAATTCATGGCCGCCAATCATCCTGAAAAACTCTCGACCACTCTAGCCGACGCCAACCTGCAGCTTGCGATCTATGCTGGGACTGGCCGGCTGATCGATCACCGTAAGAACGCGATTGCCGGCGACCTTCTGCCCGATTATGAGGATCTGCGCACACACGCGAATCTGCTGAAGAAACACACTATCGACAATCTGGATTACTACCTGGAGCAGGTAGAGCAGAACGTCGCCGCGCATGGCGGAAAGGTAGTGTTTTGCAACGACGGAACCGAGGTGGCGGACTTCATCCTGAACCTGGCCAAACAACGCGGCGCGAAGCTGATTGTGAAGTCCAAGTCGATGACCACCGAGGAACTGGACCTGAACGAGCGTCTGGAGCATCATGATCTGGAGGCCGTGGAAACCGATCTGGGCGAGTACATCATCCAGCTTGCCGGCGTGAAGCCTTATCACATCGTAGCCCCGGCATTGCACATGACCCGCTACGACGTGGCAGATATCTTCACCGACAAGCTGGGTATCGAGCGCGAAGTTGTCCCCGAGAAGCAAACGATGATCGCGCGGGCCGTACTGCGGCAGAAATTTCTAGCGGCCGACATCGGAATAACCGGCGCGAACTTTGTGGTGGCCGACTCAGGCGCGGTGGTTGTGGTGGAGAATGAAGGCAACGCGCGGCTGACCTCCAGCGCGCCCAAGATACACATCGCTGTCGCGGGGATTGAGAAACTGATCCCCCGCGCGCAGGATCTCAGCGTGTTTCTGAAACTGCTGGGGCGCAGCGCTACAGGCCAAGCGTTAACGTCCTATACATCATTCCTGTCCGGTCCGCGGCGCCAGGGCGAGGTGGATGGGCCGGAAGAGTTTTATCTGATCTTGGTCGACAATGGCAGGACCAAGTTGCTGGCCGATCCGGACCGGCGGCAATCGCTCTATTGCATCCGCTGTGGCGCATGCCTGAATCACTGTCCGGTTTACCGCAAGATTGGCGGCCACAGTTATCCATGGGTGTACTCTGGTCCGATTGGCGCCGTCATCACGCCGCAATTCCATGGTGTGGGGAAAGATCCATGGCTTCCGTTCGCATCCAGCCTTTGCGGGGCGTGCGCGGAAGTTTGTCCGGTGAAGATCGACATTCCGAAATTGCTTCTGGATCTCCGTGCGGACGTGACGGCGCACAAAAAGGAACAAGGCGAATCGAAGATGGAACGGTTCGCGTTCCAGGTGTTTGCCTGGGTGATGCGGCACCCGCGGGTTTATGCACTGGGCGGCCGCGTCGCTGCGGCGTTCGGCCCGAAGGGTGGAGAATGGCTCAGCAGCGCGCCCTGGTTCCTGAACGTCGCACCGGTGCGCGGTTGGCTTAGCCAGCGGGATCTGCCGCCCCCGGCAGCGAAGAGTTTCCGCCAGATTTGGAGGGAACGCTAAATGTTCTGTCCAGCGCTATGTTTTACAGCAGCCCGGGTGGGCGGATTTTGGCGAGCCACCGCCGGACGAGGCGTCGATTGTCAACAGTTACGCGGGACAGGAGATTAAATGTCGCCTCAAGAGACCTCGCGCAACGCAATGCTAAGCAGGATTCGAACCGCCCTCGGCCGACGGGAAGGCCAGTTGCCGCCACCTCTCCCGGAGATCTACCTGCGGCCGTCTCGTCCCAACCTCTCGACGTTTTTTGCCTGTATCGAACGGCTCAATGGAAAGACTTTCAAAGCCGGATCGCCGGCTGAGGCACTGGCGTACGTGGCCGCGCTGGTGAAAGGGAAAAGCGCGGTCGCTTCCAACTCCACGGTACTGCGCGATTGCGGCATCGCCGCTCTTGAAGAAGTCACCTGCGCGGGCGCGGACAAAACAGTTCTTCGCGCGTTGTGCGCCGAAAGCGATATTGGAATCAGCAGCGCCGACTTCGGACTGGCGGACACCGGAACATTGGTGATGCTATCGAGCCACCAGGAGCCGCGGATGATCTCGCTGTTGCCGCCACTGCATATTGCGATAATCCCCGAGAACCGGATCATCGGC
This sequence comes from Acidobacteriaceae bacterium, assembly GCA_025360145.1. Lineage (GTDB taxonomy): Bacteria > Acidobacteriota > Terriglobia > Bryobacterales > Bryobacteraceae > JANXXV01. The sequence goes on along the minus strand of JANYCV010000041.1, from coordinate 2,987 downwards.
AATCTGGATGAATTGTTGACGTTGCTTCCCGCGCCGGTGGAGCAGACCAGCTCCATGGTGTTGATCACCGGTCCCAGCCGCACCGGTGACATCGAACAAATACTGGTTCGCGGTGTACACGGACCCGGCGAATTGCACGTCGTAGTAATTTAGCCGGGTACAATTAAGTCGATGAGACTGTGGATCACCTTTCTATTACTTACTGCAGGGCAGGGTACTTTATTTGCTCAGGACGCGGAATTTTCCTTGAGCGGCGGAAGCTCTCGAATCGCCAGCAAGGACATCGGGTCAGGATATTCTCTGGATGACGGATTCGCCATTGGATTTCGCCTTACTTTGAATTCGATGCGATACTTCGGACACGAAACGGGATATTCCTACAATCGCACGCACCTTAAATTGCAAGGAGTGGACCAGGGCGGCATGGCGATTCACCAGGGGGGATATAACTTTCTGGCGTACGCAACGCCGGAGGGGAAGCGCATCCGGCCATTTGCCACAGGCGGCGTCCACTTCAGCAATTTCGTGCAGCCCGGATCGTCGGCTACGCAAGGGGGCGGCAGCACCAAATTTGGAATCAATTACGGAGGGGGACTAAAGGTGCGGCTGACATCCGTGTTCGCAGCCCGCCTCGATTACCGCCAGTACGTCAGCGGTAAGCCGTTTGACATTCCCGGTGCCTCGGGTAAGTTGAAGCAGAGCGTGATTAGTCTCGGTCTGGCTTTCGTTCTCTAAAAAGTGATCCCAACTAAGAATTGGCCCTGGCTCTGCTTTCCCTGAATCAGGACATTCGCACCATCCAGGAAGCTCTGCGAACCCCAGTGGGTGTAGCGAAGCTCTGGTGCGATGCGAAGAAACAGGACTTTGATTTCAATTCCGCCTGCGAATACGACACCTGAGCCAAGCGAATTGTTCGTCTTGCGAGGGTCGTAACGCAACACACTCTGAATGCTGCGGAAAGTAGGACCAGCGCCAATAAACGGGCGCACCGGGCCGAAGTTCATTAGCCTGTACTTCACCAGGATGGGGAATTCAAACGAATTTGAATTCGACTTGGCGAGCGAATTCACTAGATTCTCAGTACTGAAATTAAACCGGTTATAGAGAATATCGCCTTCCACTCCAAAACCCAAAGGCAGGTGTAGCTCCGCCGTCACCCCCACTGTGTATTGTGTCGCGCCTGAGGCTAGACTGCGGTTTGAAGCAGTTGCGATGCGGTATGCATCGCCGAGGGGGGCACCGATTTTTGCACCGAGCGAAAACAACTCCGCGCTCGCTGCGGAAGTTACAACAAGTGTTAATAAGAATGTTTTATACATGGCACCTTATATGATGCCATGTAGACTAAGCGCGCGAAACGGTGTTGTCTGTTCCGCGCGCTTCCATGGCCTTCGAACGATTACCGCTCGCGGCTGCGTCCTCCGCCACTACCGCTACGTCCGCCGCCAAATTCTCCGCCGCCGCCCACGCGTCCCCGGCTGTTCCCGCCAAATGCTTTTGCACCAACGCCGCTCGGTGGCATCGGCCGCGCCTCATTCACCACCAGCGTTCGGCCTAATAAATCCTGTCCGTTGCAGGCGGTTATCGCCTGTTCCGCTTCCTCGTCCTGTTCGATTTCCACAAAGCCAAACCCTCTCGGCTCTCCGGAAAACCGGTCGCGAACGATGCTTACCGCGCTTACATTTAGGCCCGCCGCAGTGAACCATGTTTCCAGATCCGCCTCGCTCGCCTGGTAGGGCAGATTGCCTACGAATAGTTTCTTCAAAGCACGACTCCTTAAAAATACCCTATGATCATCCTGGTTCGAACGCGGACGATGGGCAGATGTTCACTAAAAGGATAGATGCGATGTTGCCCGGCTCCATTTCGTTTTTTTTTGTAGCTACCAGTGGCGAAGCGATCCTAGTCAGTGCCTAGTGGTTCCGGGCGTCACCTGGCCCCCCCAAATGCAATGCTTGCTTGGGTATGTATTCGACTCAGGTCATTGCTTTGGCAACCGCTCGGGTGGGGCGACTGCGTCCTGCTGCCGGCAGCGGAGGCAGGGGCCTCCACGCGTGCGGTTGCATCTACACCAAGGCGGTTGCCCTTACAACAGCCGTGCGGCGTCTTTGGCGAAGTACGTTAGGATGATGCCCGCACCGGCGCGCCGGATAGAGGTGAGCGTTTCCATCATTACGCGTTCCTGATCCACCCATCCGTTCCGGGCCGCGGCGACGATCATGCTAAACTCGCCGCTCACCTGATAGGCCGCCACCGGCACATCGAAACGATCGCGTGCCATGCGGATCAAATCAAGGTACGGGAGCGCCGGTTTCACCATAATTATATCGGCGCCTTCTTCCAGGTCGAGTTCGATTTCGCGCATAGCCTCGCGGGCGTTGGCTGGATCCATCTGGTAACTGCGGCGATCTCCAAATTGCGGCGTCGAGTCGGCCGCTTCGCGAAAGGGTCCGTAGAAGCCGGAGGCGAACTTCGCCGCATACGACATGATAGGGATGTTGGAGAATCCGGCGGCATCAAGCGCCTTACGGATACCGGCGACGCGGCCGTCCATCATATCGGACGGGGCCACGATATCGGCCCCCGCACGGGCGTGAGAAACCGCGGCGGCCGCAAGCCATTCCACGCTGGTGTCGTTTTCCACTTCGCCGTCCACCACTTTGCCGCAGTGGCCGTGGCTAGTGTATTCGCAGTTGCAAACGTCCGTGATTACGGAAAGTTTCGGAACCTCTCGCTTGATGGCGCGCACTGCCCAAGGCTCTCGACTCGCTGGGCGTGTCCGTTACGACAGTCGACCAGTCCCGTTATCTGATTGGGGCAGAGTCGGCCAAGGTGCGCCAGCGGTTGGGGAAGGCACCGATCAGCCGCTACCTCGACTGCGGGCAGACGCAAATCGGTCCGAATGCCGACTCCTACGACGTTATGCTCACGGTGCTCGTGCAGTTGCAGAAGGGGGTGCCTGGAGCCACCGCCGTTTCCACGTCCGT
>JANYCV010000032.1 GCA_025360145.1 Acidobacteriaceae bacterium | reverse complement strand
TTGCGGCGGCAGCGGGTAGTATTTCTTGTACCAGTCGTATACGGGTGGCGGGGCATCCACTGCCAGGTCGGATTCGAGTGGACGCACGGTCCGGCCGCGAACCTGAAGGTGACTGAAGCTGGATACCGATATGAGGACGCTACCGGCTTTGTCGAATAGGGGCCCCCACCCTTCGGCAACCACACGGTCGGCGTTAGGGATTACGAATCCGTGCGCCCAGATGCCAGCCAGAAACGCCAGCGCCAATCCGGCTATCACCAGCGAGGGAGTTCGCCATTCCGGCGCCCCCGCCGTCTGGGGAATCTCCTTTGGAGCGGGCGTTAGAACCGGAGCGAGAGAACCATTTTTTTCAGACGATTTCCGAACTACGAAATGGGGACGGTAGCTACCCTTCAATATATCGATACGGATCGGCGCATCTGGCAATTCATTGGTATAAAGCTCTTCCAATTTGGCCCGCAAGGCATGAGCTCTGCTGCGGACGGCGGAATCTTCGGCGGTGGTGTAATCCTGTGGACGCCCCAGCGCGTCTACGGCAATCCGGTATTCGGTAATCTGTTCGCCCCGGCCCTCGATTTCCATAGAGCAGACGTACCGCAGGAACGCCCGCAATTGCTCCGATCGGGCAAGCGTGCGGCTCTGGAGCACTAGTTGTAGAGCGCTCTGCTTCTCGGCATCGGACAGGGTGGGGGACGAATCCAGCATGGACGGGCACTATTCTATTGCATCCGCGTTTTCTTACGCAATGACGCTTCAAATTGTGATAGGCTCTGCGGGTGCGCATTCCCCTCGCTTTCCTTATCGCAGTTCTCTTTTCCGTTCCGGGTGGCGCGGCAAAGCTGGATCTCTCGCAGATGCCCGAAGCCGAAATCAAAAAGGGTACTGCCGTCCTCAGCGAAGGTGCGGACTTCCTGTGGGCGGTGGAAGCAGAAAAGCAACCTATCCTCTTTGTGGACGATCAACGTATCGGACCGTTGCAGCGCGCGCCCAAGAAAGGTCTCTGGACTTATTCGGGAAAGCTGAAGACCGGCACGTCCCACGGGTTCTACTACATGATTGACGGCAAACGTTTCGGCGGACGGACCGACTTCCACGCCTATGGCCCAGACTCGTACTTGCAGCCCGACGTTCCCAAGGGCAAGCTCTCGGAAAAGATGCTTCATACCAGTAAGATCTATCCGGGAATGCAGAGCGATTACTGGGTGTACACTCCGGCGCAGTATGACCCCAACACACCCGCCGCGCTGATGGTTTGGAACGATGGCTATCAACTGGTGGAGCGCGATGGTGTCACCCGGGCGCAGAATGTCTTCGATAACCTTACTTATCGGAAGAAGATCCCAGTGATTGTTCAGGTATTGGTTTCGCCGGGAAAGGCCGGGGAGAAGGCGATGCGCAGCATTGAGTACGATGTGGTCTCCGACCGGTACGATCGATTCCTCAACGAAGAACTTCTGCCGGAGGTTTACGCCAATTACAACATCCGCCGTGACGGCTACAGCCACGCCATTGCGGGTAACTCATCGGGCGGAATTTGCTCTTTCAATGCCGCCTGGTGGCATCCCGAGCAGTTCAGCCGCGTGCTTTCGCGCATCGGCACATTCACCAGCATTCAATGGGAACCGGGCGTGATGGATGGCGGCAACATTTATCCGTTCGCGGTGCGGAAACAGCCGAAGAGAAATATCCGCGTGTGGTTGCAGGATGGGTCCGAAGACATTGAGAGCGCTCACGGAAGCTGGCCGCTGCAGAATATTCAGATGGCGAACTCGCTGAAGTTCCGGGACTATGATTTCCACTTTGCCTTTGGAAACGGCACGCATAACCACGCGCACGGCGAGTCGCAGTTGCCGGAAGAGATGATGTGGCTCTGGCGGGATTACGATCCGGCCAAGACGGAGCAGGTGTTCCAAATGGACCCGTTGGAAAAGGCTAAGCCGATGTTTCGCGTAAAGATTTATAACCGCGAATGAGGCATGATACTTAGTTGCAGAAATTGGCGTTTTGGATTTCCGCTGGCCGATTCTGGCGGCGCCAATCGAAAGAGGAACTCGGCGGACTTGGCCACCGGAAGCGAGTCCGTCTTGCGCGAGTTACGCTGAGGAAGTTTTCGGTCCGCGACCGTCAGGAAGCGGTGTACTCGAACTCTTGCAAGTAGGTACTAAAAACCAAGGGAGGTCCCCCGGCCTTGCCTGGGAGGCAGCAGAAGTCTGACGGCTCCGGGAGTTTGGTTTTGGCGCCGTATCGTCCTCCGTCGAGCGATTGCCGCCAGCCGCAAGCGATTGAGGGCCGCAGTTACGTTCAGACGCTTTTGCGGAGTGGGTTGTTGCTTTTGTGCGATTGCGATCAGGCCCCTTTGAGGGGCCAGCAATCGTAAAGCCTACGGCTCTGCCGGAGGATAATTACTCGATCTTAACCGGAAGCAGTACGTTCGCTGGGCTCATCTGATCGTCAAACCCGATGCGGATCTCGGGGTTCTGGTCCATGGCGTCGGGAAGTTTGAGGTTGATCTGATAGAGGCCGGCAAAACCGGGCGTGACCCCGACGTACAAAACCGAGCTGCGGTCCATCAACGCGCCGGCGATGCGGACACGAAACTCCGCGCTGCGTTGGATTGGATAGGCCATGGTAGGAAGCTGTCCATCGGGAAGATTGCGGTCGGCGATGCCGAGGCCGGTTGCGTAAAGCACCACGATGTCCCCAGGCCGCGCGGGCCGATCCTTGCTGATAGTGCTTCCGTCGGGCCGGGTGCCGACGGCGAACTGGGCGTCGGCCTGGAACAGCGCGGGCGAAGCGGGAGTGAGGTTGATTTTGACGGCGGGACCGTAGCGGCTGTCGAGGCCGATTTGCACGTCAACGGGTCCGGCAAGCAGGGAGGCGGGGACGAGGAAATTGATTTGCGTTGGCGAAATGAAGTAGAGGTTTGCGTTCAGTTTACCGACGAGGACGCGGACGCCGGTGCCGCTGAGGGTGGTGGGGAGCACTTGGCCGCGGAGATCTTCCGGGGTGATTCCGCGCGTGACGTAAGCGAGGTCTGAACCATAAAGCGAGACTATGGTGTTCGGCGCGATGGGGCCGGCTTGATTGCTCGCCGCATTGACTAT
>JANYCV010000006.1 GCA_025360145.1 Acidobacteriaceae bacterium | reverse complement strand
CTGCTCGAAACCATAAAAGTCCCCGGCGTTGTAAGGGACCGCGTGATCATCGACGTCAAGGCGCATCGGAGAAGGCCGCGTCCGAAGGTAACGGATCACCCCGTCGAGCTCCGTCATGCTCTTCAAGTAAGGGTTTCGATTGTTCTCATATCTGCTAGGAAGTAAAAAGCCAAATGTAAGGCTAAGCTCCCCGGCAACCAACAAGAAGTACAGAATTCCGAGCGTCCGTCCAGCCAGATTCCCCCGCAGGTATCCGTAGATCAGCGCTGCCCCAAGGACCGCGAACAACCCCGTCAGCAGTGGCCTGTTCTCAGTCAAGGGCTTTCCAACCAAGGCGCAAACCAGCACGACCCCAAACACCAGCACCCACACCACGCCCAGCCCCAGTGCAATCCGCAGTCCCCATAAAGCAGATTTCTTATCGCGTAAGCTGTCTATTCCATAAGCAGTTAGGATAGAAATACTGAAGTTAAAGATGAACACCGCCATGGACGGTGACCGGGCCTTTTCCACCATCGGCACCACGGCGTAGAACAAGCCATGGAACACCGTTCCGCCGCCGAGGGTAAACAGCAGCCCTCCCACCGCAATGGCGCCGAACAGCCTCACCATCGAGTTTTCAAAACAGGACGCAATCGCCAGAAGCGCAAGGGAAATCGTCAGGACCCCCATGAACGGGTCCGTGTGAAGATGCATCCCAGGAAACAGAATCCCCAGCAAAGTCTCGGGACTGGTTGCGAACTTCGAATGGATGGAGTAAGGAACTTTCACGTTCCATGGAATCGGATCCTCCAAGCCTACCCACCGCTGAGAAAGCTTTCCGTACTCGTAAGCAGGCAGGGTCTGTAGGGCGCCTATCAGAAAGACGAATAACCCACTAAGCACCGCCAGGCGCAAAACACGCCGGTCTTTGAATATGTAGTATGCCCAAACCGCTCCGGTTGTAAGTGTCACAAAAATAGGAATTTGATGGTGCCCGCTCAGCCAGGACACACCTAAAAACGCACCCGACAGGCAGGCGCTGGCCACCGGCCGGTCGCCCCGCACGGCGCGCAGAAGAAACAGGAAGACCAACGGCGCCCAGATAGCACCGTTCAGCATCTGCGGCCAGTCGTTTGTACCAACGAACCCACCGTAGGCAAATACACAGCCTGCCAGAATGGAAGCCGAGCGCCGGCGTCCCAAATCCCGGCAAAGCAGATAAGTAAACACCGAACCAAGGAAGTGTATGAAAAGAAAGTACCAGTGCAAATACGCCTGCCGCATCCATCCGTGGCGAAGGGGCAGGGAAAACAGCAGCCAGTTTAACGGGTAGGCCGCACCGGGTTGCGCCTGGCCCAGCAGAGGCTGGCCCGCCCAGTGGTTCGGATCCCAAAGCGGAAAGCTGCCCTGGTGCCACTCCCCGGCTTGAAACTGATACCATGGCAACACTTGAAAGGCGAGATCCGGGCCTTCGAGCCAAGTGTACTGATTGGTCAGAACCAGCTTCCAGCAGAATGCCATCGAGATCAGCAGCAGAATCGCTGGAGCGGAAAGGAATCGGAGGCGCGCAAGTCGCGGCATTAGGAGACATCATACCGAAACTGGCCCTTCCCGTCCCATAGTGGTGGTTTTCAGCCAGTGCTCGCCGGTCAACCTACTGTAGTTGCAACAGATAGGAAATGGGTATCAACGTGCAAATGATAGAATCGCTTGAGGAGAGACGAAATGAACCGTCTACTGGCAGTAACGATATCCGTGATGCTGGCAACCGCTGGTGCCGCCTTCGCGCAATTTCCGCAGGAGTCACGCGACACAAATGCCGGCCAGAATGAAGACCAGAACCGCGCCGTCGCCCGCATCAGCATCATCAACGGTGACGTCTCTGTACGCCGAGGCGATTCTGGCGAAATAATCGCTGCTGCCCTAAACGCTCCGGTCCTTGTACAAGATGCCGTGATGACCAATCAAGGCTCCCGGGCGGAAGTGCAGTTCGACTCCTCAAACATGATCCGCATGAGCCCAATGACGGAAATTCGGCTTTCGGAACTTGAATACAACCGCTACCAGATACAGATCGCCCGCGGCACCGTGATGTTTCGCGTCCTGCGCGACCAAGCCTCGGACGTGGAATTGAGCACTCCCACCGTGTCTGTTCGTCCGGTGAACCGCGGTTCCTACCGCGTGACCGTGCGGGACGACGGCTCCACGGAAATCACCGTCCGCTCAGGTGAAGTGGATATCTACACTCCGCGCGGCAGCGAACGCCTCTCCGCAGGGCAGACGATGTTAGCCCGTGGCACGCCCGCCGACCCCGAAGTGCAGATAGTCGGCGCGCTTCAGATCGACGAGTGGGATCAATGGAATGAGCGCCGCGACAGGGATCTGGAACGCTCGCAGAGCACCCAATACGTCAGCAAAGACATCTATGGAGTGGAAGACCTGGATAATAATGGACGATGGGTAGCGGACGCCGAATACGGAAACGTCTGGTCGCCTTACGCAACGGCTGGATGGGCGCCTTACCGGAACGGCCGCTGGACCTGGGTAGATTACTACGGTTGGAGCTGGGTAAGTTACGACTCCTGGGGTTGGGCGCCTTATCATTACGGCAGTTGGTTCTACCGGTCTTCGTTCGGATGGTGCTGGTACCCAGGTGAGCGTAATAGCCGCCACTACTGGAGCCCGGCACGGGTAGCTTTCTTCGGCTTCGGCGGGGGCGGAATAGGCGTTGGTTTCGGCCACGTCGGTTGGGTGCCGCTGGGACCTCACGAACCCTATTACCGTGGATACGGGCGGGGCCTCTACGACGGCTATCGCAATGGCGGTTATACAGATAGAAGCATAAACATCCAGAATAACGTGAACATTACGAACGTGTACCGCAACGCCCGGGTTCACGACGGGATTACCGCCATCGACCAGAACAACTTCGGCCGCGGACGAGTGAGTAACAACATTCGGGTTTCGTCAGACGATTTGAACCGCGCGAGCCTGGTGAGAGGACAACTTCCAGTGGCTCCGGGGCGCGAAAGCCTGCGCATGTCGGATCGGGAAGCCGGAAATGTCCGGACTGTGGCTGATCGCGGGCAGTTTTCCAGCCGTCGGCAGCCAGCCCAGATTGACCGGGTTCCGTTCGAGGAACAGCGGCGCGGAATGGAGCAGGTATCCCGCCGCGCGATGGGTTCAGTCGGGGGGGCGGCTGCGGCCTCGGCTACGGTTGACCAGCCGGGCAGGGGATCGAATCGTGTGGAAGGCCGAGTGCCCTCTTCGGGCGATAATGGCTGGCGCAAGTTTGGCGAGCCGGCCCGGTCGCAGGAAGAAAACCGCGGCGGCTTCGGAAACCGCGGAAATATGACCCAACCTATTGATACGAATCGTGGCACGAATCGTATCGACGCAGACCGCGGCAACTCACGCAACGGCTGGCGGAACCTGGGAGACGTGCCGGCGAATCGCGGCACAGTGGACACCAGAGTGGACCCCAGAGTGGACACGCAACGCTCTGAATCGAGAGGATATCAGCGGAGCAATGATTCGGTGCCGCGCCAGGATCGGAACCGCTCCGGGGAACCCCGCTACCAGGCAGGGCCGCCGGAAACACCGAGAGTGGAATCGCCAAGAATGGAATCGCCGCGCAGCCGTGGGGATAACGGCGGGAACTACAATCGCGGAGAATCCATCCGTATCAGCCCTCCGATCGTCAGAGAGCGCGCTCCGGATCGGGCTCCACAGCAATCGATCGAACGCAGCGCACCACGCTCAGAACCCCGAAGCTCAGAATCCCGAAGCAACGACGGGGGAGGCGGCGGAGGCGGCGGCGGTAGTGGTGGGCGTGGCGAGAATCGCGGCGGCTCACCCTCGGAAAGCAACGGAGGACGCGGCGGTCGCGGACGCTGACAACAATTTCTTCCCTTAGGCCTCAGATCGTTTTACAGGATCTGAGGCCCTTTTTTGTCGCCAGAACGTAAGTAGACATAATATCTATTATCAGAAATTTATAGTTCACGTTTTTTGATAGCCAGGTTTGACGGTAAGATGGATTGGAGACAATATGGAAGACCAAATTACAAGAAAGGATCTGGCAGAAAGTGAGGAACGCATCACAACGCAGATCACAACGCAGATCACAGCGCAGATTCACGGCCTGCGAAGCTACATAGATGAGCGAACGCACGACAGTGAAACAAGGCTTCTCAAAGCGTTCCACGGATGGGCACGAACAATGGAAATCCGCGTGCGGAGCGCCGACGAGCGAATTAGCATAATCGAAGAAAGAGTTGCGGAACTCGAACGTGGCCGAGCGTAGCAGGCGTACCGCGAAGCGAAGCGAAATGCATCTCACGAAAAGGCGTAGCTGATACGTTATCTCCGATTCGTGTCTCCATTCAGCTAAAAACCGCAGAAGTTTGACGGCTCCGGGAGTTTGGTTTTGACGCCGTATCGTCCTCTGTCGAGCGATTGCCTTCAGCCGCAAGCGATAGAGGGCCGCAGTTACGTTCAGACGCTGTTGCGTAGCGGGTTGTTACTTTTGTGCGATTGCGATCAGGCCCCTTTGAGGGGCCAGCAACGGTAAAGCCTCCGGCTCTGCCGAAGGATAATTACTACAGTCACGCTGTCTTCGCACTGGCGTTATCCCCCGTCTTGACGGACTCGCTAGCGACTTGGTTCTTCACCGTAACCAACAAGTTGATTGCGCCTGAAACCGAGGCGATTACCGGGCCTAAAGCCTCATACCCTTTAAAAGATAAATCAATCCCAACGAGAACGAACAGGCCCAGAAAGAGGTTCCAACTCGACACACCGGAGCTGCCTCGCATAGCCTCATCCCAGATGGCCAGTTGCTCGGGGCCATACACGCGCCGGATGAACTCTGCGAAATCCGAATCGCGGAAGCACAGAAACGGGTTCTTCAGCAGGATGCCTCGCCGCCGAAGCTCCCCTAGCAATGCGCAGTCTTTGGGATTTACCAGTCCGTCTTGTGCGAGGTTGAGTAAGACCGCTCTCTCCTGGCGGGAACAACTTCGCCAAACTGCCTGATACGTCTGAGCGAAAGCGTCTTTTTGAATCGTGAAGTCCTCCTTCGTTCCAAAGTCTCGTATTTGGAAGGAGGCTAACCCATCAACCCAGCGTGCCACTTGAGTTCGCGGAAACTGGTCATCGTTTCGCATATACAAAATTGGATTCACATTGGAAATTACGACGACCCTCTTCGTCGACCGGAAGACTAACCGTTCCAATAAAAACAAGACTGCTCCGTTCAACTTGGGATCGTCTATTCCGTACTCCAGTTGATCGATTGCGTAAGTTTTTGCAGCGTCCGGCCAAGTCGTTTGCGTGGCCAGCTCCTTCAGCGAGTCGGAATTGTGGTCGAAAAGGTTGATGATATAGAAATCTTTCTGTTCCTTAAGCACCTCACTCTTCCCCGTGTTCGGCGCACCTGTCAGGAGTAGGTTGCGAACCGATAGCCTTCTTGGACTTTCACTGGTTGCGGACAGTACGGATCTGCGGTCCAGATAAAGCAGCCGGCATAGCGCGAAATACAGCAATGTGCAAAATAGGACCAACAGCACTT
>JANYCV010000624.1 GCA_025360145.1 Acidobacteriaceae bacterium | reverse complement strand
ACCTGCGATCTGCGCGTATTGTAAGAGGTGGAAAAATTTCGCGGTTGTTTCCATTCAAATTCACCAAAAGACACAAGCCTGCCTAGATAGTATCATCGGCAGGCTCCTGCGTCTTTAATGCGCGAATATGTTCCGCCACCGGTTCTGCATCATCTCGCTAGAGCGATGCGTCGCAAGGATAGCACGAGGGCAGGGTCTTTACTTCAACAGTGCTCGCATCGCAGGGATAGCACGACGGCAAGGTATTCACGGCCGCAGTTGAAGCGTCGCACGGGTAGCACGATGGCAGGGTGTTTTCCTTGGCAACTCCCATCGCGGCAACATACTGAACGCCGAGGGCGAGCATGAAAACAATCTTCTTAGTCATTTGTAAAATTCCTTATCGAACAGTGGAGTGGTAGAACGTAAAACTAGAGTATCTGCCCCCGGCCTCCCTAGGTGTTTTTCCGCGAAGGTTTTCCGATCCTGGAACTAAGGTGTCTTTTTGTTCCGGACAATTGACTGGTGGAAATGAGTGCGTTTTAGGGTAATATCAAAGCAGGGTTTTTCCTATGACTAAACCGCATCCCAAAGGGGTACTCGAACGCGGCGTCACATCGGATCTGTGGCGTCACACGCTTTCGCAGATACCGTCGTGCTTCGGAAGAATGGTGTATCTGTCGTCTCTCCGCGCTCCAAACACCGGGCGCTATGAGCATCACGGACTGGCAATGATGTTCGGAGAAGGGCAGGCAGATAAAGCGCTTAGAAAGACCCACTCGGAAGCATTCAACGAGTGGCTGAACTACTCGCTCGAACAGCAGAAGGCCGATCTGGACCTCTATCTGTCCGCCCAGCAAGCCGACAAACGGGAAGTGATTGAAAACTGGGCGGCGCTGATGCCCTATCAATATTTTCTGCCGGCGTCTGCCCGCGAGATGGAGCGCAACCTTTATATCGTCGACCTGGAAGCGCTGCTGGCCTTGCTTAAGAACGATTACGGCGTCTCTTCCCCTGATCGAGACGCATAGCCACTCCCGTCACCTGTCCGATGACGTCGATCTCTTCGGGGAATCCGAAGATCTCCGGATTACACTGCGACGCAGGGTGGGGCTGAAGCACCAACTGATTGTCGGTGAGATTGCACCAACCGCAGGCGTAGCCTTGCCGATGCTCCAGGAAATAGATGGGCCGCTCCGATTCATGGGACCACCCGCTGTTGACGATCTTGCGCCGGGTCTCATCAATCACTACCAGCGAGCCGGGTTGAATCAACGGATACATGGACCAGTCTTCCGACCCGATGTAGGCGTAGCGGTGGCTCTTCAACTCCATTCCATTCAATAACATGATTGGCAGCTTCCCCCACCGCTGGATCATCCGGCTGAGGTATGTGGTGCGCCTTAAATCTATGCCCGGATCCAGAGCTAAGGGCAACTGCACCTCACCATGGCCGTTCGGCTGAAAGCCGATCAGGTGCGTCCGGGTCACTTCGACGTGAATGGAATCGCTGGCCATTAGCGACACGTCGACGCCGTACCAATCCAGCACCTCCATAATGTCCAACTTATAGATAGCGCAAATAGAATATAAACGGTATATGGACGGAATTGTGCCCTTGTTTTCGACATCCGCCAGCCGGCTCAGGGCGATGATGTACTCATCGTTTTTGCGCCTGGCCGCGATTTGAATGCTCGCTTCTTCCACATCGCGATAACGCAAGTTGAGCTCTTCCCGTTTCTTTTTAAGCTTTTGGCCCGCTTCCTCCATCTTATTTATTGCCCCTGCAAGCGGCAAACCTTGCAACTCCCCTTATCCGTACGGGGGTTACAGGAATAGGCCGTTTCTGGACTAGAATTATAGCTACGCGGCGAAAGGAAGACAAGCGCGCTTACGAAATCTGTTCTGATTTCAGAACAGTTTTTTTTCGGGGAGGCCAAATTTGAAGATTGTGGTGGGAATTTCAGGAGCCAGCGGCTCCATCTACGGATTCAGGCTACTGCAGAAGCTGAGAACCCGCCCGGATACCGAGGTCCACTTGATTCTGACCAGGTCCGGGGAGAAGACCGGTTTCCTCGAACTTGGCAAGAAAGCCGCAGATTGGAAGAGTTTATCGGATTTCTCCTATGCCCTCGAAGATATTGGATGCCGGCTGGCCAGCGGAAGTTTCCAAACGGACGCCATGGTGGTGGCTCCGTGCTCTATACATTCCATGTCGGCTATCGCCGCGGGAATCAGCAACAATCTTTTAGTTCGCGCGGCTGACGTCATCCTTAAAGAACGCCGGCGGCTGATTCTAATGGTTCGCGAGACTCCTTTTCACCTGGGCCATCTGCGTACCATGGTGGCGCTCACGGAAATGGGTGCCATCATTGCTCCGCCTATTCCCGGGTTCTATCACCATCCTCAAACAATCGAGGAACTGGTGGACCATAGTGTCGACCGGATTCTGGATCTGTTGGGTGTTCCAAACGAATCCGCGCAGCGTTGGGACGGACCCGCGATACAATCCTAGGGTGACAAGACCGTCCAAAGCGCCGAAACCGCCGAAAACCGTAGCCTTCCAGGGAGAAAAGGGCGCATTCAGCCAAGTGGCCGTGCAGCAATTGCTCGGCGATGAGGTGACGGTGGTGCCCTGCCAGCGCTTTGAAGAGGTTTTTCGCGCGTTGAGCGAAGGGAAAGTGGACGCGGCGGTGATCCCTATCGAAAACACACTGCACGGTTCGGTTCACGAAAACTACGACCACCTGTTGAACTTCGATCTGCCGATCATCGGCGAGACGCATGTCCGCATCTCGCACAGCCTGATTGCCTGTCCTGGCGTCTCGTTCAAGAAGATCAAGAAGGTTTACTCTCACCCGGTGGCGCTAAACCAGTGCCAGAAGTTTTTTGCGGCGAATCCACAGTTCGAGCAAGTCAGCTTTTACGACACCGCCGGCAGCGTCAAAATGATCATGGAGCAGAATCTGCCGGACGCGGGGGCGATCGCATCCTCGGTGGCGGCAGGGATCTACGGCGCGAAGATTTTGAAGCGGGGCATTGAGGACGACCGGGAAAATTTCACGCGCTTCTTCCTGCTCAACCGGCCGGGTCAACCGTTGCCGCCGACCGACGCGAAGGCGTGGAAAACATCTCTGGTTTTCACTACACGCAATACTCCAGGATCGCTATTCCGGGCTTTGAGCACGTTCGCCCTCCGGGATCTTAGCCTGGCCAAGATCGAATCGAGGCCATTGCGCGGGAAGCCGTGGGAGTATCTGTTCTATTTGGATTTTCTGGGGCGCGTGGACGATCCGGTGAGCCAGAAAGCTCTTGGGCATCTGGCGGAACTGGCGGATTTGCTGCGCGTGTTGGGATCCTATCCCAAAGGCACTTAGGTCTTGCCCGCCGACGCCCGGCGCACCACAGGGATCACCATTTTCAGCGCGGTGTGAGTCGCCGAAAAGCTGGCGGTTTTCGTGTCAACCAGACCGGCAGCCTTGCCTGCGGCCATCACGTGCGACTCAGTGATGTGCTTCTGCCCTTTCGGCCAGACTACCCAGAGAGCGCCCGCTGGTGTCAACTGCGCCTCCGCCTTCGCGATTTGCTCCAGATCGTCCTGCGATTCAATCCCCAGAAAGAGGAAGTCCGACCGCTCCTTATTCAGCTTCTTCCAGTCAGGGATGACCGCTTGCAGAGCGGTGAGAAATGCTTCGTCCCGAATCCCGATCACCGACACGACAGTGCCCGCCTTTACGCCCAACTTGTCGATGAGGCTCGGCGGGTTCTGAATCTTCCGCATCCACTTCTCCGCGGCTGCGCCCAGATCCAGCAGCAGTGTGCCTTCGTCGAAGCGGATGCTCAGCTGCCCGCCGGCTGCGGTAAGTTTTTGAATGCCTTTGAACGGCACCTTCACCCGAAAATCGCCGCGAAAGAGAATGAAATCCGTTTCCAGAAAAGCCTTGCCCTCTGAGGACCGCTGATTGAAATGCCCGATGCAGCGCGCTTCCGCTCCCATCTAAGCCTCCAGCAAACGGCGCAACAGCGCGACTCCCATTTTCATGTCTTTCAGCTTCTGGGTTCGATTCTCGATCTCGCGTTCTACGTTCAACGGTCCAGTAAACCCCACCTGCTTCAGTTTCGCCAGGAATTGCTCCATGCCGACGGCGCCCTGCCCGAGAGGCATTTCAATACCGAGAGCCTTCGGCGCATCTTTCGGTGGCCACGAACCATCCTTCGCATGCACGGAGATTACATGCTGCCCCAGCAGCCCCAACGCCTGAATAGGATCTCCGGTGCCATAGAGAATCAAGTTGGCGGGATCGAAGTTGATGCCGAGGTTGCCGCGATCGACGTCTTTGAAGAACTTCAACAGCTGATCGGCCGGCTCCTGCCCGGTCTCAAGCGCAAACGATTGGCCGTGCCCGGCCGCATGATCGCAAATGCGCCGGATCAAATCGCGCACGGCAATGTAATTGGGGTCGGCGGGGTCCTCTGGAACGAAGCCGGCGTGACAGCCGAGACCGCCGATTCCAGCCGCAGCCGCAAAGTCGCTGACCTCAATCGTGCGCGCTTCCCGTTCCGCGCGGGTGGCGCGAGGGATGAACCCGACCGTTGCCTCCACCGTGGGAATATCGGCATAGCTTTCCCCGGTATATGCGCAGAACGCCGTAATCACTGTGAATTCCCCGGATTCGAGAGCGGCCTTCCACGCCGCCGCCGCGCCCTGCAGCGGCAGATCGCCTGGGATGCCGAGTTGCCCGCACCGCACGCCGAGCGATTTCGCCTCCGCAATGGCCGCCACAGGATCGGGCGTCGCCCAGAACATCGCCCCTACTTCTAATTCCTTCAAATTCGGCATGCCAGTTTCTCTCCGTTCATTCTACGCGCTTCCAACATTAGCAAGGTTAACTTGACGGCGGCAGCGGATTCCTCCGGGGGGCACAAGTCCGCTTTCCGGCCCGTCCGGCAGCAGTCCACAAAGTAGGCGAGTTCCGCTTCAAAACCGTCCTGCCCGGGAAGTGGCAGCGAACCCGTTTCCCCGCTCGCGAGGTACAGATTCACGCCGTTGGTCGCCGAACTGTACTCAAAGGTGCCGCCATCGGTGACCACGGTGTACTCCATGGAAAAGGGGTACGATTTGCGATGATGCCACCCGCCGGTGACAATCACCGAGGGGATATCGCGATAGTGGAAGGCCGCCGTAATCGCGTCTACGCCGTTGGGTGTGTCCTCGAAACCGGTGGCGGAGACGGCCTGGGGCACGCCGAACAGCTTCACGCACATATCGACGTCATGAATCAGCAGATCGAACACGCCGCCTCCGCTGAGCGTGGCGTCTCCAAGCCACTTGCTCCAGGCCGGCGCGGCACAGCGCCGCCGGAACAGCGCCGCGCGCACCTGGCCGAATTCCCCGGAAACGAGCGAAGCGGCCAAAGCACGATAGGCGGGGATAAACCGCAAAACCTGTGCGCCCATCAGAAGTTTTCCGCAGCGATTCGCCTCGGCGACCATTTCATCGGCGAGGGCACCGGTAAGGGCCAGCGGTTTTTCTACCAACACGTGCTTCCCTGCCCGCAGCGCGGCGAGTGCAGTCTCGGAATGCAGATTCGTGGGGAGGCAGATATCGACGGCGTCGATACTGGAGTCGGCCAGCAGGGCGGGAATGTCGCGATATTTCGTAACGGACGAGAAGTTGAAGGTTTCGCCCGGCCCCCCCAGATTGCCCTGGATGGCGCTCAAATCGCCGGTTAGTTTCTTCTCATCCTGGCTATACACCGCCGCGAGCGTTGCGCCGGGAATGCCGCGCAACGCCTTCAGGTGCATGCTACCCATAAAGCCGAGTCCAACCACTGCGATCCGCATAGAAACGGTTATGGTAGCAGGGTCGCGCTGTTACTTGCTGCGTTACATGTTGTAGACCTGAAACTTGAACCGTTCCGGCGGCAAGCTCGACACCGGATCTGGCACCATGTGGGTCCAGGTTTGAAAAGCGGTAGAGGCGATAGTGCCGTTGAGATAGAACAGGAATTGATCGGAGAAGCAGGTGATCGGCGGCGGCTGCCGGAACGT
>JANYCV010000594.1 GCA_025360145.1 Acidobacteriaceae bacterium | reverse complement strand
TTTTCAGCTTCACGCGCTCAGCCGGACGTGTGCATAACTCAGGTGTCAGTCAGGTTTCTCAATGCCAGCGGCGAGCACCAGCAGGATCACAATTGAACCGGGTAAACGCGGCGGAAAACCCTGCGTCCGCGGCCTGCGAATTACAGTCTGGGATGTCCTCGGTTGGCTGGGCGCTGAGATGACCGAGGAGCAGATCCTCGACGAGCATCCCGACCTTGAGAAGCCTGATTTTCCGCTGTCTATCAGTTCGCCGCCCACGCCGGTCGCCGGACTGAACTCGTTTGAGCCTGCTTCTGGGCGGGAATGCACGATGTCGGCCTCAAGCAGACGGGTGATGAGGAAATCTGGGATTGGGCAAGAGGGCATAGCTATACGTTGATCCTCGACAGTCTTACCGGGGGCGCCACAAAGGATGAGGTCTTGGCGAGCTATCCCTCCCTTAGCGTCGCCCACATTAATGCTGCTCTGGCCTGCGCTTTCCTGCGCTGCGGGCGGAAATCCATACCGTGCAAATCTTCGGAAGTGCCTATCCACCTTTGCCGTTCACGACAGTTTTGCCGCCAGGCGCGATGTATGAAATTGGTTCCCACCGCAGAGCTAGTAAATCGTTGGAAATCAATAATCAGGCATGGATCTTCATTACTTCGACGCACTACCCCGCTCTCCCGCATCCAACCTTGCATGCCCAAAATGAAAGTCGCCCAAGTCTCGGCACCCGGTGCCGATTTTGAAATCGTCGAGCGCGAAATCCCCAATCCCGGCCCGCGCCAAGTCCGGATAAAAGTCCAAGCCTGCGGTATCTGCCATAGCGATATGTTCGTCAAGGAAGGCCACTGGCCGGGCCTGGTCTATCCAAGGGTTCCCGGTCACGAAGTGGCTGGCATCATTGATGCCGCCGGTACCGGTGCGACGCCTTGGACCGCCGGACAGCGCGTCGGCGCCGGTTGGCACGGCGGCCAGTGTGGACACTGCCATTCTTGCCGGAGAGGCGATTTCGCCACCTGCGAGAACATACGCATCACCGGAATTCATTTCGATGGCGGCTATGCCGAATACATGATCGCGCCCATCGAAAGCCTCGCGCTGATTCCCGATAGCCTGTCTGCCGTGGAAGCCGGACCTTTGATGTGCGCCGGCATCACCACCTATAACGCTCTACGGAACAGCGGCGCGCGCGGTGGAGATGTGGTGGCGATTCAAGCGATCGGCGGCCTGGGCCATCTCGGGGTACAGTTCGCCGCCAAGCTAGGGTTCCACACGGTCGCGATTTCGCGCGGTAGCGATAAGGCGGAACTCGCGCGGTCGCTCGGCGCGAAGGTGTACATCGACACCGAAGTGCAGGACGCCGCGGCGGAGCTGAAGAAGCTGGGCGGCGCAAAAGTGATCCTGGCCACCGCTCCCAGCGGAAAATCGATGGGGGCGCTGGTTGGCGGGCTTGGCCCGGATGGGAAGCTGGTGGTTGTAGGCGCAGGTCCAGACGCGATTGAGATTTCGCCGATTCAGTTGATCGGCGGACGGTTGTCCGTGCAGGGCTGGGCTTCCGGAATTCCATCCGACTCGGAAGACACCATGCGATTCTCCGCCCTCACCGGCGTCCATCCTATGATTGAAACCTATCCGCTTGCCAAAGCCGGGGAAGCCTATCAGCGGATGATCAGCAACAAAGCCCGCTTCCGCGTGGTCCTTACTATGGAGCCCTGACTATGGAGCGCTGACCATGGAGTAACAGCACTCGGTTTACAATGTTGATGGACACTTATGCGCTTTCTAGTTGTGGAAGATGAAAAACGGATTGCCGATTTTCTGTCGCGCGGGTTAGAGAGCGCCGGATATGCCATTGACGTCGCCGGCGATGGTACGCGCGCCATCGATATGGTCCACGCCACCAATTACGATCTGGTGATTCTGGACATGATGCTACCCGATATAGACGGCTTGCAGGTGCTGGAAAAAATCCGCAACCGGAAATCGAGCCCGCCGGTGTTGATCCTCAGCGCACGCGGCGGAGTGGACGACCGTGTGAAGGGCCTGGAACTGGGAGCCGACGACTATTTAACAAAGCCCTTTGCGTTCGTCGAACTTCTCGCCCGCGTGCGCGTGCTGTTGCGCCGCGGCCAGCCTACTCCAGAGCGTCTCAGCGTCGGCGATCTGGTGCTCGATTGCATTCGCCGCAAAGTGATTCGCGGCGCCGAAAACATCGAACTCGCGCCGAAGGAATTCAGCATCCTCGAATACATGATGCGCAATCGCGGCCGCCCGCTCAGCCGCACCATGATTGTCGAACATGTGTGGGATATGGACTACGACGGTTTGACTAACATCGTCGACGTCTACATCCGTCATCTGCGCAGCAAGATCGATGACAAATGGCCGGTGAAGCTCATTCACACCGTGCGTGGCATCGGGTACATGCTGGATCTGGCGGACAAGGATTCGGCCGCCGCCGACCGCTAAATTTTCAAACCAATGAAACTTTCGCTGCACAGAATCGCAAGCGCACATTTATTGAAAGGCCTGCGCTTCCGTCTGGCGGCGAGCTATGTGTTGTTCTTCACGCTTTTGCTGATTGTCCTGGGTGTCTTCTTTAAGCAGACGCTGAAGGGCATTTATGACGATCAGGTACGCGAGCTTCTTACCGAAGAATGGGGTGCGGTGAAAGGCTACCTGCGTATCGACAAGGGCAAGATCGATTGGTACTACGATACGGAAGATCCCGAAGAAGCCTTCATCGTCGACCGCCTGAAGCAGGTATACCTGTTGACCGATGCCAGCGGCAAACCGCTCGAATGGTCCGAGAAATACAAAAGCGAGATCGGCTTCGATTCCCCGGATGAAATCCGCTTGGCGCTGAAGAGTCAGAAACAAAACTGGACAATGAAGCGCAGCAAACAGGGCGTGCCGTACATGATCCGCTCCGGGCTTTTTGTGGACGATAACCACAAATCGTTCTACGTTGCGCTGGGCCGTTCGCTGGCCGAGAGCGACACCATTGTGGGACGGTTCACCTGGCGCTACTTTGCGCTGCTGCCGTTGATGATCGTCAGCAGCAGTTTTCTCGGCTGGTACATGGCGCGCCGGGCGCTGATTCCGGTGGACGACGTGGCGCGGACGGCGCAGCGCATCACCGGCGCCAACCTAACCGCGCAGATTCCGTCGCGCGGCGCCAATGACGAACTCGACCGCCTGATCGACTCTTTCAATCGAATGATCGAACGGCTGAATAGTTCGTTCACGCAGACGCGACAATTTTCCACCGACGTTTCGCACGAACTGCGGACGCCACTCACGGCCATTCGCGGGCAACTGGAAGTAGCGCTGCTGACCGCAAAAACAATTGACGAGTACAAAGACGCGATGGTGGACGCGCTGCAGGACGTAGAGCGGCTCTCGCAAACAATTCGCGCGCTGCTGCTGCTATCGCAGGCCGAGTCCGGACAATTGGCCATCCAGTGGCATGTGCTGGACCTGGCGCCGATTGCTGCCGATATTGTGGATCAGTTCCAGATTCCCGCCGAAGGAGCGCGCCTGACTCTCACCGCGGATCTTCCCGAAGTTTGTCTGATTGAAGGCGACCGCATTCAACTGGAACGGCTGCTCTCAAACCTGTTGTCGAATGCCATGAAATATACGCCGGAAGGCGGCACGGTGCATGTCGGCATCACCTGCACCACCGGGCAGGCGACGATTGTGGTGGAAGACACGGGGCTGGGAATCAAGCAGGATCATCTGCCGCACATCTTCGACCGCTTCTATCGAGTGCCAACGGCGGACCAGGGGCCGGACAAGGGCTTGGGCTTGGGTCTCAGCTTCGTGGCGTGGATTGTAAAGGCGCATCGCGGAACCATCGATGTCGAAAGTCAGATCGGGATAGGAACACGGTTCACGATCACGCTGCCGGCCGCGATTCCCGCGCCGGATTTTGAGCTACAGCAGCAAAGCGTTGCCGATGCAGCGGAAATGAATTCCTAAGCCGTTTTGCGGCCGGGGTACTGTAGACTACATCTAAAGGAATGACATGAGCCTTGATATCGAGCAGTCGGAACGCGAAGGCATAATTATTCTCAACCTGAACGGACGCCTGATTGTAGGCGAACCGGTTACGGACCTGCGGGCGAAGATCACGCGGCTCTCCGTGGCGGGTGCCAACAATGTGGTGTTGAATTTCGCGAAAGTGGATTACATCGATAGCACCGGGCTCGGCGGGATGGTGATCGGTTACACCATGCTGAAAAAGGCGGGCGGCGCCTTGAAGCTGACAGGTATGAACCGGCGCAACCTGGAATTGCTGGTGCTGACGAAGCTTTCTGGAGTTTTTGAAACATTCGAGGACGAACAGACCGCGGTAAACAGCTTCTTCCCAGGCCGCGAGATCAAGAAGTTCGATATTCTCACTTTCGTGCAAGGGCAGGAAGAAGGCTCTGGAAATTAAAGGATACTGGGGGGTGCTTGACTCAAGTGGGTGCGGTCTGGCAGCGTTTCGTGTGGCTGGCGCATTGGAGCTTTCGCCCCGCTTCCAGCAGCGGGACGTGGGCGTCCCGCGCCGGCCAGGGGCCCGCCCTACCGAGCTGCTGCCGTAGTAATTACTTGAGTCAAGCACATACCCGGTTAAAGGACATTTACTTTGCGACTTGTCGTCATTGGCGGAGTAGCAGCCGGGCTCAGCGCTGCATCCCGCGCGCGCCGCCTTGACTCGTCCGCCGACATCGTCGTGCTGGAGAAGGGATTCACCATCTCCTACAGCGCGTGCGGTCTTCCCTATTTTCTTTCGGGGGAAGTGAAGCGGCAGGACCAACTGATGGTGCATACTCCCGAATACTTTCAAACGGAGCGGAACATTCGTGTGCGCATTGACGCCGAGGTATCCGCGATCGAGCATGGCCGCCGCGAAGCCGTGCTGGCTTCCGGCGAACGCATCAAGTACGACAAGCTGGTGATTGCCACCGGCGCGCGTCCGGATCTGGAAAAAGTGCAGGGAACCGCGACGGCGCACGTTTTCGCGCTTCACACGTTTGAAGATGCCGGCCGGATAGCGCAATTTCTGGCGGACAGGAAGCCGAAAACCGCGGCCGTAATCGGGGTGGGATATATCGGCCTGGAGGCGGCCGAGGCCTTGCGCGCGAACGGACTTCGCGTTCGAGTGATCGACGCCAATGCGGACGTACTGGGACGGGAAGATCCCGCTCTGACGAAGCTGGTGCGGCAACATCTGGAGCGATTCGGCGTTACGGTGGAATGCGGCGTCCGGATCGGTGACGTGAGTTCGCTGAACGAGGAAATGGTGCTTGTGGCTGTGGGCCTACGACCGAACGTGGAACTCGCGGCGGCCGCCGGAGTGCGAATAGGGCGAACCGGAGCCATCGAAGTCAACGATCGCATGGAGACGAATCTGGGCAGCGTGTATGCGGCGGGCGATTGCGCGGAAGCGATGCACCGGGTGAGCGGCCGTCCGGTTTATGTGCCACTGGGAACCACGGCAAACAAGATGGGCCGGGTGGCGGGGGCGAATGCCGCAGGGGTCCGCGAACGGTTCGCCGGCATCACTGGAACATCCATCGTACGCGTCTGCGGGCTGGGGATCGGGCTCACCGGATTTTCGG
Source organism: Acidobacteriaceae bacterium (assembly GCA_025360145.1). Lineage (GTDB taxonomy): Bacteria > Acidobacteriota > Terriglobia > Bryobacterales > Bryobacteraceae > JANXXV01. The sequence goes on along the minus strand of JANYCV010000594.1, from coordinate 8,640 downwards.
TGGCGCAGGCGAAACGCGAAGGCTTCGACCCTGTCTCGGCTCAGATTGGGAGCAAGGACCGGGCTGCGTATTTCGATGGGCGTCCCACCGGGGTGGAGTTGGTGGCCGATCGCCGGACACGCCGTCTTCTGGGCGGAGTTATAACGGGCGAGCAAGGGGTAGCGGGCCGCGTGAATGTAGTTGCCGCGGCATTGGCAGCGGCGATGACGGTCGACGATTTTCTCGATCTGGATTTGGCCTACGCGCCCCCGTATGCGCCAGTGTGGGATCCGCTGCTGGTAGCGGGCCAACAACTGATCAAATTGTTGAATTGAAGTCCGGTGCTGCCCCTGGGCTGAAAAGCGCCTTCTGAAGATTCGATGGCATCCGCGCTCCCGATAGGCGAGATGCTGCTGGTTTTCTTTAAAGTCGATTGCGCCGCGAGTTCGCCAAAACCTTCGGGCTGACGTTTCCGATGCTGCTTGACAGCGCCGGTGCCCATTACCCGGCCAGCGCCGCCTGACGCGTCACAAACGTGCCTTCGCTCTTCCGGATTACCGCGGACCGTCGGATGGAAGAGACGATGCAAGGATTCTCGCGGAAGGCTCTTGAGGCCCGCGGATTCCGGACCAGCGGGCGGGTGCCTGAGTCCAAGTCCGGTTGAGGCTCGAAAAATTAGCTTCCGGGCAGAAGCTTGCGTTAATCTAAAGAGAGAAATGTCATCCAAAATCAGCGAGATCATCGGTTCAGCGGCCGCGATTGCGAAAGGCATGGGCGTCACCTTCAAGGAGATGCTGCAGCCCACCATCACGGAAGACTATCCAGACGCGCCCGCGATAATGCAAGAGCGCTTCCGCGGAGTACACGAACTGCAGCGCGACGAGAATGGCATGGAGAAGTGCGTTGCCTGCTTCCTGTGCGCGGCTGCATGCCCGTCCGACTGTATCTACATCGAGGCGGCGGAGAATACCGGCAGTAAGCGGATCAGCGGCGGCGAGCGTTACGCCGAGGTCTACAACATCGATTACAACCGGTGCATCTTCTGCGGCTACTGCGTGGAGGCATGCCCTACGGACGCCATCACCCACGGGCATGGATTTGAAATCGCCAGCTACAATACGTCTACGTTGGTGTACCGGAAAGAGCAGATGTTGGTTCCGATTCCCACTGGGGCCAAGGCTCCGGTGATTGCCGAACCGTCACCGTCCAGCGGCCATTAAGCAGCGGCCTCTGGATGATTGCCTAGTCTTGCAGATTGTATTCGGCCTTCATCGATTTGAGATTCTCTACGGCCTGCTGCTGAACCGCGCTATTGATCGAGATACACTCAGTGGTAAACCGCACGGCGTCGTGAATCCGAATCCGTTCGCCCGCTTCCGCAAGCCGGTAGTTCACGTAGCCCAGATGGTACAACGCGCCCGCCATCATGTCGCTGTTGTTTAGATTCGGCAGAGCCTGGCGTAGCGCGCGATCCGCCATCGCAAACTTCTCCTGTGTGCTGTATAGAAGACCCATCATCCAGCTCGCCGCGCCGATAATCTGGCTTTTCTTGGCATCCCAGCCGGAATCGCTCATCTCAGCGGGCTTCGGGGCGACACTCAGCATCTCTATGGCTTTATTCGAATAGGCAACCACCTTATCCGAATCGCGCCGTTTCGACATCAGGTGATTGGCAACCATCATCAGCGAATCGATGTTGTACTCGCCCTTCCCGAAGGAAGACTCGGCGGCCGCGACAGCCTCTTCGATGTCTACCTGCCGGACCACCTGCGTCTGCGCCGTCCGCAACTGGGCCAGGTACTCGCTGTTGGGGTTTTTCTGCTCCAGGTTTTCAATCAATTTGGATTTGATCTTTGCGTCGCGGGTCTGAACCGCGGCAAAGTAGATCGCGTACTCGGTGTACAGGTCCACCTGTTTGGCGTACTCCACCTTGTGTTTCCAGTCTTCCTGCTCCTCAGGATCTTCCGGCTTCTTGCTCTGTTTCACTTTGCGGGCGATCTGCGAAGTCTGATCGGACCAGCGCCGGATGAGATCGACGTCCTTCTTCCCTTCGGCGGCTTTCAGGCAATTATGCGCCGCCGAAACGTCGTTCGGATCGAGACCAAGCAATCTGGTACCCGCTTCCATGGCGCGATCAAACTTCCCGTCCGCCACATAGGACAACTGCAACTGCCCCAGCACCCAGTTGATGGCTTCGTGGTTCGGGAAAAGACTTGAAAACTGTTCCAGCATCGCCTGCTTCTTCACGGCGGTCGCTTCGGCATCAATTTGTTGAAGGAGTTGGCCCTCCTGTGTGTCAACCTCAATCACCAACTTCTGCGAAAACGCTGCCGTGACGATAAGCAGGAGAATCAATGCACGGCGGATCACCTTAATCATGTAAGCCTCCGTAGTGCTTGCAAAGTGCCGAAATTGTCAGCGGATCCCATAAACCGATTTTCAGTCTAGTTTACTTTCGGCAGTTTTAGCAGCAATGTTTAGACCTATCAGCCTATTCTGCAATAGATTCGGCTCCAGTACCACAGATCTAATACCTTACAGTAAAGGGTACTAAGGTACTGGAAAGTGGCGGTTCACCCCTCCGAACCGCCCTATTTCTCCACAGACGGACCCAGTATGTCGAAATAGGTTGACCCGAGGCATCGCTCCGTTGTAACCTCGCAGTTTCGTTAGAGTTTTCTATGATCCTGCCAACAACCTACGCCACTGCAATGCTGCTGACCATTTTGTCGATGATTTGCTGGGGTTCGTGGGCCAACACGTTCAAGCTGACAAAGAATTGGAGATTCGAATTGTTCTATTTCGACTTTTCCTTCGGTGTGCTTATTGCCGCGTTAGTGGCCGCATTCACCCTCGGCAGCATGGGCGACGACCTTTCGTTCTCCGACAATCTGCTGATCGCCGGAAAACGTCAGATGGCTTACGCTCTTGCCGCTGGCATTATCTTTAATCTGGCGAACATGCTGCTGGTGGCTGCTATTTCACTCGCCGGACTGGCCGTGGCTTTCCCTGTCGGCATTGGACTCGCACTAATCATTGGCGTCGTCTGGAACTACATCATCAACCCGCAGGGCAATCCGTTTCTGCTCTTCTCTGGCGTCGCGCTGGTGCTGGGGGCGATCATCGTCGATTTGTTCGCCTACCGCGCCTATGCGGAGGAAGACGGCGAAATCACCGAAGATTTTAATATGAAGGGAATTATCATTGCGCTGGTGAGCGGCTTGCTGATGGGATCGTTCTACCCGCTAGTGGAGATGAGCCGCGCTTCCGAACAAGGTCTGGGAGCTTACTCGGTGGGCTTTTTCTTTGCCCTCGGCGTGTTCTTCTCGACGTTCATTTACAATTTGTACTTCATGAATCTTCCGGTGGAGGGCGAGCCGGTCGGCTTCGGAGAATACTTCCGCCGTGGCTCCTTCCGTACGCATTTCCTTGGAGTATTCGGCGGCCTATTGTGGTGCACCGGAATGCTGACGAATTTGGTGGCGGCCAGCGGCACGGCAACGGTCGGCCCAGCCGTTAGTTACGCGATGGGCCAGGGCGCAACGCTTATCAGCGCACTTTGGGGCCTGCTGGTTTGGAGGGAGTTTGCCGGGGCGGAATTGCGGGTGAAATTGCTGCTCGCCATCATGATCGTGTTGTTCGCGGCCGGCCTCGGGCTGATTTCCATCGCCCCGTTGTACGTCAAATAAAGATAAGCGGGTATCCCATTTACTCAGCTTGGCAGGGCGGGCGCCCTCGCCGGCGCGGAGGCCCCTAGCCCAATGCCACTTACTTTGCCCCTTTCTCATTGTTAGCCGAACCCGGAGCCGTGGGCTCGTGTTTGGGAAAGGTAGCACCATTGCCCCAGACTGCTCTGGGATAGGATCGGCGGCGGGTCAGGTTCGGCAGTTTGCCTTGCGCTGCCCAGCGCAACACCTGCTGGTATTCGGCCTCCCACTCGGCCGCATCGGTACAAGTGGCCAAGCGGGGCAAGGCGGTCATGACCACCGCCTGGACGCGGGAAATGCTTAAGCGGCGCGGCTCCAGATTCGCCTGTTGCGCCGCCGCCATCTGTACGCTGCGCACCAGGTTGTAGCCAGCGATGGCCAGCAACAGTTCCTTTTCCGCCATCTCCGGCGTCTTTGAACTCAGGCTGTGCAGTCGCAGCGTCTGCTTCAGGGACCGAATGTCCAGCTCCACCTCCCACCGCCGCCGCCGATACAATTCCACCAGCACTTCCCCCGGCTCGTCCAGAGTGGTGAACTTCAAAGGCTTCCCATCCACTCCTCGACATGAGCCACGATGAGCCGGCCCCGTACCACGGCGCCGGCCGGCAACTCCGGGGTGTGCCCGCCGATCATGCTGGCTGGGCCATTCGATGCGGCGTTCGCTGCCGGCCGGGGCAACAACTGGCCGGCGATCTTGCGCGCTCGGTCCTCGGTGATGCGGAACAGCACGCCGTAATCGTGTTGCCGCGCGGCTCACGCCACCGGGAACACCGCGAAGTTGCGATCCGCCACCAGCGCCGCATCCGCGGGCAGACGCTCCATAAGCTGTTCGGTTAAGCCCTGCTCGCTCACCGCTTCGCTCCCATACATCGGGCCCCAGCAGGGGCGCACGGCCAACCCACTGGCCAGATGATGCGCCACCAAGATCCGGATGATGGGCCAGTGCGCTTCCCCATGCTGATTGCTGCCTGGCGGATAGACCTTCTGCAATGCCGCGGTGTGCGGCAAGCGCATTGAGGAACCGTCTATCAGAAACAACCGCGACAGTAGCCCCCCGCTGGCCTGTGCCGACTCCATCAAATTCGCGAAGATCTGGTCACAGACTGCTTCCACCGCCTCCTGCGGCAACCGTTTCCGGGCGCGACTCAGTGCGCCGGTGTTGCTCGACACGCGCCGCTCGACCACTCGTTTTTCCGGCGGCACCAAGTTCCCCAAGGCCCCTTGCAGCACCTGCTGCACCGCCGTGGCCAGACTCCCCCGGCCGTCCAAACGCTGCCACATCATCAACCAGACCACCACTCCGAGTGAGTAGATGCCCCGGTTAGACAAGCTCAGGCGCTCTCGCAGTTGGTCGAAAAACTCAGGCGGAACCGCTTTGCCAAACAAGTCAAATAAAGCCGGCGCTTTGGGTGTGTTCGCCCATCAAAACATAAACGATCTCTATTTGATTTGTCCAGAAAAATCGCCAAACGCCCCCCAGGGGCGCTCTATATTGCAAAGTAAGTGACATTAGGAACTGGCCACCCGCCGCACTCTGTTCGAAGGGTTCGCCGGTCCCTACCTCCGCGCCGGAGCCGCCGAGCTCAAAGAGGAGACCTCAAATCCCAAATTCATTCTCTCCGCAGCCGCGGTACTGGCAAGCAAGAAAAACCGGAAAGCAGCCGATATATTCTTTGAACGAATCCAACCGATTGTTTACCTCACAACGGAACAGAAAGCGATTTTTTTTCAATGGGTTGAACGCCGTACGTCTATTGACTTATGACGAGTTGCCGCCCTTCGCCTCGCAGATCCCCGACGTGGATTCCTTAACAAAGGCCAGCGCCTTCGTCTACGCGCACCCGCACCACGCCAAAGGCACAATATTTCTTCTGGCAGGCCGTGATACAGATGCGTTGGTAGAAGCCGGCCAACGTCTGGCGAAGCTCCCGTCCATGCCCGCCCAAGGGCTGATCTTTTAGGCCAAATTTCTTGGTGATTGTGTGCTGGGGAGGCAAGCCTGCGTCTGGCCCACCGTGAAGCTCGATCTCGTATGTTATAATCGGGAGCATGCAAAAGCACGGAACTGCGCTGCTCTTCTCAATGTTGATGGGGTTCGAGGGGGTCGCTGCGGCACAGACGCCTACTCCGTGTGTGAATAACCCAGTGGTGACGTCAACCGCCGATAGCGGATCGGGCACCCTGCGAGATGGAATCGCCGGCGCATGCTCCGGTTCAACCATTACGTTCGCGGCGTACGTAACTGGCGTCATCAATCTCTCAACCAGCCTGCGCATTAATTCCGACATGACCATCAAGGGACCCGGCGAGGATCTTCTCGCCATTGACGGCCAGAATCAGACCCGGCTGATCATGATGCTTTCAGGTAGGGTTAACCTCAGTGGGATCACTTTACAAAACGGGTTCGGCAGGGGCGGGAGTAGTGGCTATGGTGGCGCGGGCGCCGGAATGGGCGGGGCCGTGTTCGTGAACGGAGGCTCCCTTGCTCTCAGCCATGTGTATTTCCGCGGCAATCGGGCGCAGGGCGGCTCGTCCAGATCGGGTCAGAGCGGCGGTGGAGGCGGTGGGTTTGCGAGCGATAATAGCGGAGACGCCGGCGGGTCGGGAGGCGATGTCGAAGACGGATATGGCGGTTCCGTTGGTAATCCTACTTTCACACTCCGGGATGGCGGGTTCGGTGGAGGCGGCTCCTGGACCTCCTTCACGAACGGGGACCAAGGAGGGAACGGCGGATTCGGAGGCGGAGGAGGCTTGACCGACAGTTCGCTGAGTGACACCCATGGCCATGGTGGTTTCGGTGCCCTTAATGGATTCAGCGGCGCTGGCAGTGGCGCGGGTTTCGGAGGCGCGATCTTCGTACGCACCGCTTCGCTCGTCATGAATTCCTGCGCCTTTTTTGGTAATTCAGCCGTCGGCGGCATCGGAAATACCGGCTCCGGAGCTGTTAGCCAAGCTCAGGGGAAGGGTGGAGCGATCTTCGTTTTGGCCGGCGCCACGGCCGAGGCATATGACACGGTCTTCCTGGGCAACCTGGCTCCCGATGCCGGCTACAACTCGCTTGGCGGCGCATACGGCGGATTCACAGCCTATTCCGGGAATCGACAATGTCCCGGTCAGGATACGGCGGACATCTGCGGCGTCTTGCCTGTGAATATCAGCTACGACAGCACAGTGGGTGTTGGCCGGACATTCGCCGGGCGCTTTCAAGTGCAGGTCACCGGATCGCAGGGTAATCCCTTAGCCAACCAGCCAGTCACTTTCGCTGCACCTTCTTCCGGGTCCAGCGGAACCTTTCACAACGCAGGATCCAGCGTCACCGTAAATTCGGACGCGAATGGGTTCGCAACCGCGCCGCCGTTCGTGGCCAACGCCACGGCCGGTAGCTACCCGATCGCGGTTACTTCCCCGGCTGTTTTCCAGAATCCTGTATATCGTCTCATCCAAGTTCCCTGTGTCAGCAAACAACTCGTAACCTCGAACGCCGACTCCGGCCCGGGCACGCTTCGTGAGGCGGTTGTTCAGGCGTGCAGGGGGGGCACCATCTCGTTCTCATCGTCTGTAGTCAGTCCCATACGGCTAACGCGGCGTCTTCGGATCGAAGACGATCTCCTGATCGCTGGTCCGGGCGCCGCCAACCTCGCGATTGATGGCCAAGGCCTGACACGCCTCTTCTTCATCCATGGCAACGTGACGATCCAGGGTCTTACGCTCCGCCACGGTGTCGCAAGGGGTGGCGAAAGCGCGGGAGGAGGCGGCGGAGCGGGAGTGGGCGGGGCCGTTTATCTCCAGGGCGGTTACGTCTCGATCACGAATGTGAATTTTGTTGAAAACAAGGCACAAGGCGGTAACTACAATCCGCTGGCCAGCTCCGGTGCCGGCGGCGGCTTCGGCGGAAATCCCGTCCATGGCAATGGCGCTTCCGGCGGGGATCTGTACGGCAGCGGCGGCTTTCCCGATCCGGGTACCGGCGGGGGAAATGGTGGCGCTGGCGGCGGCGGCGGAGCAGGAGGCGCCACAGGTGGTGGTAGTGGCGGGTTTGGCGGGGGCGGGGGCGTTTCTTCGTCCGGACGCGCTGGTTGGGGTGGATTTGGCGGGGGAGGAGGCGCGAACCAGGTGTCAGAGTCACAGGATCGCTCTGTGCTCGGCGGATTCGGTGGAGGAGCCGGCTCCGTCCTGTATGGACTTGACGGTGGTGGGGGCGGGGGGGCCGGATTCGGTGGGGCCATCTTCGCAGCCGCTGGAACACTTGTGCTCACTAACTGTCAGTTCATCGGAAACCAGGCAATCGGGGGAACGGCTGCGGCGGGTTCCTATTATGAAGTGGATTTTGCACCAACGAGCGGCCAAGGCAAGGGCGGAGCGCTCTTTATTCTTCCTGCGGCAACTGTAAAACTCTCGCAACCGCTGTTCAATGGAAATATCGCCGCCGATGCCGGGCGTAATTCGACCGGAACACCTTACGGATTCTCGCCCTACGATGACGCTTTACAGTGCCCCGTTGTGGATGACGTAGATGTCTGCGGCGCGATCGGCCTAGCGAATCCCATTGGACCTTTTTCTTCCAGCACCGGCTCTTCCACGAAAACCGCAGCCTCAACCAAATGATCGATACTCCCGAATGCACCGGGAATCGGGTTCGGCGCGCCGCAGCGGATGCGTGGAGAAGGCTGCGAGGATTCTACGTGCGAATGCCGATGTTGCGCACGCCATAGAGACCGCCGCTCTGGCAAGCGAAGAAAATCGGCAGGCAGCCGATATGTTCTTTGAACGAATCCATCCGACTTTTTACCTCACAACGGAGAAGGAATGGATGCTAGGAGTCTGCCGGAATGAACCAAATTTCTTTTCTGAGCCGAGGCGACTGACAGGGCGGTATTCGTCATACTTTATAGTATAAAGTGCTTTGTAGTTGTAAAAAGTGCGGATTCCGCCTCGTACATGGCAATATACTGGA
>JANYCV010000651.1 GCA_025360145.1 Acidobacteriaceae bacterium | reverse complement strand
CGAGACCCTCCTTGAAGCTGTAGCTGCAACGTATCAAAGTTGAGTCCAGGTTCGCAACCTTTCGATGTTATATTAGGCAAAGAAAAGGCGAACGGTGGCGGGAGACATACAGGAACAATTAGCCGTTCTGCGGCGCAGAATTGCAAAGATCGACAGCCGATTCGCGCAGAAGGAATCCGCGGCCGTTGCCCCGGCTCCCGCTTACGGGCTACAGACCGCCAAACACCTCATCGAAGAATGCTGCAGCGGGTCGGAGATACAGACGCCGTTTGGCGCTCACTTTGAGACGGAGAAACTTTACGAATCGCACCGCCGCCATGGCAGCTTCGATCTTTCCGCATTGAACGAATTGCCGGAAGATCTTTTGGACGCGATGTCGGAAGGGTCCATCGCCAGATCGCACTGCTCGCGGTGGGCGTTTCTCGATACCGAGACCACGGGACTTGCGGGAGGCTCCGGGACGTACGCGTTCCTGATCGGCGTGGGACGAATTACACCGGAAGGGTTCCGGCTGCGCCAGTTTTTCATGCGCGATCTGGGTGAAGAGGCAAGCGTGCTGCATGCGCTGGCGAGCCATCTGGCGGAGTTTGACACGCTGGTCACCTACAACGGCAAGGCGTACGACCAGCCGCTGCTGGAGACGCGTTTTCGAATGGCTCGGGCGCGGCCTCCGTTCGGCCGGATGGAGCATCTGGATCTGTTGTTCGGCGCGCGGCGGTTGTGGAAGCTGCGTTTCGATAGCTGCCGTTTGGTGGAGTTGGAGAATCAGATCCTGGGTATGGAGCGCGAAGGCGATCTGCCGGGCGCCATGATTCCCTACGTTTACTTTGAATATCTGCGGACGAAAGAAGCATTCCGCGTGGCGCCCATACTGCATCACAACGCGAACGATATTCTGACACTGGCTTGTTTGACGGCGATTGTGCCCTGGGCATTCCGGTCTCCGGAAACGGCTCCGCTGGCGCATGGCGCCGAGATGGTTGGCCTCGCGCGATGGCTGCGGCGCGTGGAGCGGCATGAGTCCGCGCTGGTGTTATTCCGGCGGGCGATTCAAAAGGGACTGCCGGACGAGTTGATGTTCCGAACCATCTGGGATATGGCGCTGCTGGAGAAAAAGCTGGGGCGGGAAGCGGCGGCGATCGTGCTGTTCACGGAACTGGTGGAGTGCCGGAATAGCCATCGACTGCCGGCCTTCGAGGAGTTGGCGAAATACTACGAACACCGCGAACGCAATTACGCGATGGCGCTGCGGTTTACACTGAGCGCGATTGCCGTGCAGGATTCGGGTGAGCTGCGCCGCAGGCAGGTGCGCCTGGAGCGGCGGTTGGCCGTGAAGCGGACGCGCGGGATGTTCTTGTAACTTATTTTGAGTCCGTTACATCAACGAACTGAGTTCTTTCCACTCGCGGCCTTGCGATTCGGCAACTGCTTGATAGGTCACACTGCCTTCGTACGTATTCACGCCCTCGCGGATCGGCTGGCTGTGTTTGCAAGCCTTCTCCAGTCCCTTGTTGGCCAATTGAAGCAGGAAGGGGAAAGTCGCGTTGGTTAGCGCGAACGTCGACGTATGCGGCACCGCGGCCGGCATGTTCGACACGCAATAGTGCAGCACGCCGTCCACGAAGTAAGTAGGATCGGTGTGGGTTGTCGCACGCGAAGTCTCAAAGCATCCGCCTTGATCGATGGCCACATCCACCACCACCGAGCCGGGCTTCATCAGCTTGATCATTTCGCGCCTCACCAGCTTCGGCGCGGCGGCCCCGGGTATCAGCACGGCCCCGATGACCAGGTCCGCATCACGCAGCACTTGGCGGATGGTCCATGCGCTGGACGCCAGTGTTACCACTTGGCTGTTGTAAATGTCGTCGAGTTCGCGCAGCCGGTCCAGGTTGCGGTCGATGATAGTGACGTGCGCGCCCAAGCCGCAGGCGATCTTCGCCGCGTTGTGACCCACCACACCGCCGCCCAGAATCACCACGTTCGCCGGAGCCACGCCCGGCACTCCGCCCAGCAGAATGCCGCGGCCGCCGTTGGGGGCTTCCAAATACTGTGCGCCCACCTGTACGGACATCCTGCCAGCCACCTCGCTCATCGGCGTCAGCAGCGGCAGGGAATTGTCTTCTTCGCGAATCGTTTCGTAGGCTACCGCGTTCACTTTCGCCGCCAGCAGCCGGTCCGTCAACTCCGGTAGCGGCGCCAGATGCAGGTAGGTGAAGAGGATCAGGCCGGGGCGCAGATGCAGATACTCCGGCTCCTGCGGCTCCTTCACTTTCACCACCAGATCCGCAGCGCTCCAAACCCCCGCCGCATTCGAAACAATTTCGGCGCCGGCTTCCAGGTACTGAGAATCGGGCAGGGAACTGGCCTGTCCGGCTCCGGTCTGCACTAAGACGCGGTGCCCGGCCTCTACCAGTGCAAGCGCACCGCTTGGAACCAACCCGACGCGGCTTTCGTGGTCCTTTACTTCCTTTGGAACGCCAATGATCACGGCTTCCCCAATTCCGCCGCTTTTGGTGTCACCGCGACCTCACCGTTCGATTCGTGCTTCGGTCCCAGGCCCAGGCCGATTAGCGAACGAGCTCCGATCTTTCCATCGGACGTGAGGTTGTTGTCCTTTTGAAACTGCTTCAGCGAGTCTACGGAGCTGGCACCCCATACGCCTGTGGGTTCGCCCTTGAAGTAGCCTTTTTCCACCAGAGCCTTTTGGATCTCGGAATATCGCTCCGTGGTGGGAGTCTGTTGTCTTGGGGGTGAGGAAGTTCGGCTGCGAGCAGTCACCGCGTGTCTGGGGCCGACCCCGGTTCGGGCGGTAGTACGAGACCGATGAGCCGGAGGTTTTGCTGCAATCGTGCCGGGGCTTTTTTTCGCAGGACTCTTCTTTGCTGAAGTTTTCGCTGGAGGAGTGGTTGTTTTAGTCGCAGCGAGGCTGAATTGGCTCACCACAAACGCGAATGCACAGAGGAACTGGAATGGACGCAAAGTGTATTTTACCGTAAGTGCAGGGCAGGCGATTGGCGCCTGCCCGTGAAGTTGCAAGGCGGATTACTGACTGGCCGGCAGCGTTCCGGACACATAGAACGCTACGTATTGGGACGACGGAGCCGCCGAGCGGGATTGCGCCCGGCCGGCATTCGGATTGGGACGCATCACGCGGAAGGCGACGGCATCGCCCACCTTCAACGTGGCCTGGATACGGCTTACATCTTCGATCGATCCTACTGGCTGGCGGTTGATAGAAACTACCACGTCCTTTTCCTGCAAGCCGATATCTTCGGCAAACGAGCCCTCGATCACCTGAGCGACTACGATGCCCTTTTTATCGCGCAGGGCCTCGCTGTCTTTCTCAGCTTCGTTCAAGGCGCGAATCTTGATGCCGAACTTCGCCTGCTGTTGCGATTCGACCTTCGTCACTTCCTCTTCGTTGTTCTTCTTCGGGTAACGCGAATCGTCGAGAGCCAACATCTGTGCCTCGCGGTCCGCGATGACCAGTTTCAGATCGATGCGTTTTCCGCCGCGATCCACCGTAACTGTGGCGTTCGCGCCAACCGGAGTTTGCGAGACGCGCCCTACCAGATCGTCACCATCCCTAACCGGTTTGCCATTAAAGGCGACAATCACGTCTTCCGATTGCATGCCGGCTTTATCGGAAGGCCCGCCAGCGGTTACCTTCTCTACCAGCACGCCTTCCTTGAGTCCAAGCGCCTTCAGCAATTCGCCGTTTTTTTCATACTTGGTGAACTGAATACCTATAGAACCGCGCGTCATCTTGCCGCTGCGGATGATGGAATTGTAAACGTTGACCGCCGTGTTGATGGGCAACGCAAAACCGATTCCTTGGTAACCTCCGCTCTGCGTGGCGATGGCAGTGTTGATGCCGATCACCTCACCATTGATGTTCAGCAGCGGTCCGCCGCTGTTACCCGGATTGATGGCCGCATCGGTCTGAATAAAGCGCTGGAATTGCTGCGATCCGGCAACTTCCCGCGCCGTGGCGCTGACAATGCCCGAGGTCACCGTTGCTTCCAGGCCAAATGGCGAACCGATCGCCACTGCGGGATCGCCCACCTGCACCGCGTCCGAATTGCCGATTTTAATCGGAATCAGCGCGTGCCCCGCCTCGATCTTAATCACCGCGACATCCGTTTCGACGTCCACGCCGATCAGCTTCGCGCGATACTCCGTTTGATCGTGCGGCAGTTTCACCTTGATGTGGTCGGCCTTGTCCACCACGTGATTATTGGTGAGGATGTATCCGTTCTTATCTACGATGAAACCGGAGCCTGTGGCCTCCCGCTTGTGTGCGCGCTGAGGCAAGCCGGGCTGTCCGCCGCCGCCTCCCCCAGGGCCGTTCGGGAAGAAGCGCCGGAACAGGTCCATTGCGCCTTCGTCATCGCCTTCTTCCTGGTCGGGAGCGGGACGCCGATCATTACCCCTTGCCGATGTCTGTTTCGGTATGTAGTCGGTGCTGATGTTTACTACCGAAGGCTCCAACCGCTTTGCCAGTCTTGACAGTTCATTCGGCTGAGAAACCGCTGGAGGAATAACCAACGGCGTCGCATCCGGAGCAGTGGTGTTCTGCGCCCGGGCCGCAAAGACGCCGGTGTTGGCCAAGGTTCCAATGACAATACCCACCGAAAGGGTGAATATGAGAAGTGTGAGGGAAAGCAGCTTCTGCTGCCGTATTTTATCGAGGAAGAACATAGGTCGCATTGCCTTTTTACCGTCTACCATTATAGAAAATCGAAACAAGAGCGGATTCGCCTAACCTCTTTGATGTGGGCGCCGCCTAATTGGTTTCAATTCTACTAGCAAGATGCCTGCCAATATCAACAACGCTCCGGTTGCTGCGCGCCGCGAGAGCACTTCGCTGGTCAATACAAAAGACGTCGCCCAAGCGAAAACGGGTTCAAGTGCGAATATTAAGGCCGTCCGCGTTGGTGTTGTGTAGCGTTGCGCCCACGTTTGCACGGTGAACGCCAATGCCGTGGCCAGCACCGACGTCACCGCGATTGCGATAAAAACCTGACGGTTCCAATGCAGCATTGGTGTTTCCACCCACCAAAATGAAACAAGCCCGATGACAGCACATGTGCCAATTTGCAACAACGTCAGCCATTCGAACGCCATCCGCCGCGCATAGTAGCTCAATACCATGATGTGAAAAGTAAACGCCACCGCACACCCAACCGTCAGCAGATCGCCTTTTCCAATTTCCAATGCCCGGCCTGTCAGTGTCATCAAACCGAGCCCGGTGGTGGCGATCACGACGCCCAAAACTTCAGCGGGTTGAGGTGCCTTCCTATAGACGATGGACGCCGCCAAAGGTACCAATACAATGTACAGGCCGGTGATGAATCCGGATTTCGCCGGGGTGGTCAAGCGAAGGCCTTGCGTCTGGAGCAGATAGCCCAGGTAGAGAAGTGCCCCGGTAACGATGCCGCCGGTCCACCCTCCGCATTTGCCTCCACGCGCGCCGCGGCCGGATGGGTTTATGACATAGAGAACCCCCAGCGCTATCGTGGCCGCCGAGAAGCGCAACGCCAGGAACAATACCGGCGAGACGTCTGCCAGCGCGCCCTTCACAAGGACGAATGTTCCGCCCCAAACCATCGCCACCAGTGCCAGCGCCAGATCGGCTCGCCATTGCGGCGGCGTCCGTTCGCTATTCATTCAGCAGCAGAGAGAGCGCCATCAGAATCCGCTTTAAGCCCGCCTCCCGGCCCTCCGGGTGGAACCATTCGGCGGTGGTGTGCGCTCCGCCGCCGCGCCCGCCTGCGCCAATGGAAACGGCCGGAAGTCCCATGGACAGCGGAATGTTCGCGTCGGTTGAAGCGCAATCCAGGTGCGAACGGATGCCAAGGTGCGTATCCACGGCGCGCAGGATGCCGAGGATCGACGCGCCATCCGGCAGGTTGCCGCCGGGCCGCGAGCCAATTTCACGGATCTTCGCACTCACCCTGCCGCCAACGGCCAAGTCGTTCTCCGCCTGCAGGGCTTTATCGACGGAAGCCTTCAACAGATCGGCAAGCTCGTCGATCTTAACGCTACTCTCGGATCGAATGTCCACCTTCGTGCGCGCCATATTCGGGATGGCGTTGATACTGGACCCGCCGTCGATCACGCCGAAATTGAATGAGGTCCGCGGGGACGCCGCCGGGCCCAGGCCTGGGCAGCCGGACACGAAGTTGGTGATGGCGCGGCTGATGGCATGCACGGGATTGCCAACGCCGAAATCGTTCCAGCTATGCCCGCCCGCGCCGGAGAAAGCGACCTCGAAACGGCGGCTGGCCAGTGCCTGGCAGGTTATGTGATCCGTGGTGGGCCCGTCCAGAACAAGGAACGATCTGATCTTTCCGGCCAGCGTAGACTTGCCGCAGAGAAACCTCATGCCGCTGAGATTGCCTTCACCCTCTTCGCCCACGTTGGCGACGAACAGCAGGGAAGCGCCGGCGGTCTCAATGGGACACGACTTCATGGCGCGAGCGATTGCGAGCAGCGCTACCAGGCCCGCGCCGTTGTCAGAGACGCCGGGGCCATGGAGGGTGCCGTCGGG
Source organism: Acidobacteriaceae bacterium (assembly GCA_025360145.1). GTDB lineage: Bacteria > Acidobacteriota > Terriglobia > Bryobacterales > Bryobacteraceae > JANXXV01. The sequence goes on along the minus strand of JANYCV010000651.1, from coordinate 1,492 downwards.
ATCGAGGCTGATGTCTTCCGGATTGCGCGGCGCGAGGACCGTGTCCAGGTGGGCGGTCAGAGCGATGTATGGGCCCTTTGGGTCGGGATGAAGCTGCGCGATTACGTTGCCGCCGCGGTCGATCCGCGCTTCGCAGTCCAGCGCGCGAAACTGGGCAACCATCCATTCGGCGCGCTTCTGTTCCAGAAACGTGGGCGCGGCGATGCGGGCTAGCTGCAGATGCTGTTCATTGATCCACTGCCGTTCACGGCTGAACCACTGCAGGCATTCGCGCATTCCCGCAGCCATTGGGAAAGGAGGAGGAGTTACTTTGAGCGTGCTGCCCATGGGAACCCTCAGTGTACCTTGGAAGCGGACTTGGCTCTAAACAGATTGATGCTGCAACCCTTGTCACGGGTTCGCAATGACAGGGGGAGGTATTGACGAAAGTAGCCTGCTGTCGAAGGTGAACGGGGTTTTACTCACGATCTTAGTAGCACCAAATAAATGATGCTTGGGATTGATCGGATAATTCTTTTGGCCTGGAGCGAGAACAGACGGAACTTGAAGGACGACGGTTGAAGCGCTTTTGATCCATTCGTCCCCTATCTGGCGAAATGCGAGAGGGTCTCCCGGCGTCCAGTTTCCGATTTTTAGCTGAAGCATGTCAGGAATCTCAATTAACAGCAAGATCATGTTCTTTGGAAGCTCTGAAAGGTGCGCCATATACTCAAGGATTGCAAGCGCACCACACGAAGCAGTGTAGGTAACGTGTAGGCCGGGCGAAGTCCAACGGCCACCTGTCTTAGAAGCCCCAATACCATCTAGAGTGTCGTATTCACGCTTGCAAAGCCGGACTACTTTCAAGCAAGCACTCCATACTGTATCCGCAAAAGGAGATTTTTGACCCGTTCAAAACCGTTAGGCGTACCGAGAAGCGGGATTGGCGATTGATTATCGGTTGCTAAATTGGGTTCCCGCAGCCACGATGTGGCTACTGTGTAGTCACCAAAAACCACATTCGCTAACTGGGTGACTTCTTCTATCTGTTCCACAGGAAGGCGAAGATTGACCTCAATCGCTTGCCAACAATCTGCGAAACCGAAGCGCCGAATCGGTCCGAGTCGTTCCTATCGTTCCGATTGTTAAAGCGGAAAGTCTGTTCGTCAAATAACGTTCAACCCCAGGAACGAATAGAATATGTGGCAATGCCCTCAAAAACCGCATGCACCCTATTCCTGCTCGCCGTCTGCACTCTAACTGCTGACGCTCAGCAGCGCGTCACCATAGGCAGCCCCAAACTCGAAGGCGAAATGAACGCAGGCGAAGGACCGGCTTGGCTTCCGCCCACGGACCTCTACTTCGTCGGCGGCGACCGCATCACGCGCCGCGACGCCCAAGGCAATCCGCAAGTCTTCCGCCAACCCTCAGGCGGCGCAAACGGTTTGCTCATTGATCCCCAGGGCCGCCTGGTTGTCTGTGAAGCAGGAGCCCGCCAGGTAACCCGCACCGA
>JANYCV010000577.1 GCA_025360145.1 Acidobacteriaceae bacterium | reverse complement strand
ACAGCATCGCGCTGGCCGGAGGCGGCATCAAGGGCGGCACGGTCTACGGTGCGACCGACGATTTCGGCTATCGCGCGGCCGAAAATCCGGTACATCCCCACGATGTGAACGCCACGCTGCTCCATCTTCTGGGCCTCGATCACACTCGCCTGACGTACCGCTACAGCGGCCGCGATTTCCGGCTCACTGACGTGCATGGGAAAGTGATCCACGACATCATTAGTTAGCGCCCACAAGATCACCCTCAAACTTGGATGCAGAGGAGCGACTGATTGATTGATTGGCTGATCGAATCCCGACCATCGATTGAATAGCCCTCCTAAAAACTGCTCCGCTAACGCTGGCTGGTCCCCCAGTTGGCGAAACGATAAGTGCGAGAAGAAACGGGCCACCAGCCACCGCCGCGGCTCAGGCCGTCGAGTCTGGATCATTGGTTCGATCTACCTGATGCTGCAATTGGGTCAATCCGGTTGTGATAGGCTGCTTAACAGTGTTCAAACTAATCTGCGGTTGTCTTCTGTTTTTGGGCCTGGCATTCTCCACCGAACGCGGTGAAGAGATCAAGCTCTGGCCGAAAGGCGCGCCTGGTTCGGAAGGGATAACAGCGCCCGAAGCTTCAAAGCCATCAGTCAATCCGAAATACAGCGCATGGGCTGGAAATTACACCGTGACCCACTACCCGTCGGTCTATGTGTTTCTTCCGCCTAAAGAGAAAGCCACCGGAGCGGCGATGATTGTCGCGCCCGGCGGTGGTCATACTCAACTGGTGATCGAGAAGGAAGGCTGGGAGTTTGCCGACTGGCTCAACTCCAACGGCATCGCCGCCATTGTGCTGAAGTACCGACTCGCGAAGGCTCCTGGTTCAAAGTACACACTGCCGAATGAAGTCTACGAGGATGCCGCGCGCGCGGTCCGGCTGACGCGAAGCCACGCCAAGGAGTGGAACCTGGATGCCGCCCGCATTGGTTTCTCCGGATTCTCGGCCGGAGGCGAAGTAGCCGGGATGATCGAAACCAAATTTGACGCAGGTAAACCGGATTCGGAAGACCCGATCGAACGCGTAAGCTCTCGCCCGGATTTTAATGTGCTGGTCTATCCCTGGTATCGGCCCGGTGCAATGAAGCCGGACGCGACGCCCCTGTTTCCGGTACCGAAGGACGCGCCCCCGGTCTTCCTGGTCTGCGCCGACGACGACCGCTCTCACGTAGAACCTACTGTGAAATTCTATCTGGAACTGGAGGCCAACCACATCCCGGCTGAAATGCACATCTACTCCTACGGCGGCCACGGGTTTGCTCTCCGGCCGACCAAAGAGGCGCCTGCCCCGGTGATGGGCTGGCCCGACAGACTGAAAGAGTGGCTCGCCCAGCGCAACATTTCGAAATAGAGAAGCTAGGTATGTGCTTGACTCAGGTGGGTGCGGGCTAGCGGTGTTTCTCGCCCGCGCGGGGACACTTGCTCCGGTTCGGGCAGCGGGACGAGGGCGTCCCGCGCCGGCCAGGGGGCCCGCCCTACCTGAGCGGTTGACTGAGCAATTACCTGAGTCGAGCACATAGCCAGCATAAAGAAATCAAATTCTCACGTTCCTCGCCGCAACTCCGCATTTTGCTGGCGAGGTCGTGTGCCGTCAGCGCGAGGCAGGGCGCCTTGCCTACGACATGCTCGCGGGGCCTTGAAAGGGAACGTGTTTAGCGCACCCGGATCGTCACTGTATTCGAATATGCAGAAGTCCCCGCCGCGTTGAAAGCCTGCACCCGGTACTGATAGCGCCCAGCCACCACCGTATTTCGATAGGTGGCCACATTTGCCGCAACCGTTCCGATGCGCGCCCAGGTATTGGAGCCATTCGGAGTGCGCTCTACATAGAACCCCGCTTCGTTGGATGAAGAATCGGTCCACGTCAACACGGCAAATCCCGTCCCGGCCGTTGCCGCCAGATTCGCCGGTGCCACTGGAACCGTCACCGTTGTGACGCCAATCGTATTCGATACCGCCGCCGTTGCCCCTCCGTTATCAGTCACCGTCAACGTGGCCGTGAACGACCCGGCAGCCGTATAAATATGGGCAATCGTCTTACCCGCGCCCGTCCCGCCGTCGCCAAAGCTCCACGCGTACGAAGCGATAGTCCCGTCAGGATCAGACGACGCACTCGCGTCGAAATTGACCGTCACCGGAGCCGTTCCACCCGCCGGCGTAGCTGTGAACGACGCCACCGGGGGACGGTTCACCGGCGCACTCCCGGCGGCCAGCACCAACAGCGTGATGCTCTGCGCCGGAACCGTCAAACTCACCGCCGGCCCGCTATACAGTGCGTCCGCCAGCCGCGTGATCGAGTTCGCCGCCGTCAACTGCCAAACCTGTCCGCTCCCGTTCCCGCTAAAGTTCGCCAGGTTTACCGTCACCGGAGTGCTGCCGCTCAAGTACTTGTTGATTACCATCACCGTCAGCGCATTGTCGGTCGACCGCACCGCCGCAAACGCACTGACATTATCCGGATTCGGCACCGCGGCCCGCACGCTGGTGTCTCCGAATCCCGACTTGTTGCCGTCATAATTGCGATACAACTTCATCGCTTTATACGTCGGTGTCGAGGCATCCGGCGTAGTCCAGCGTGCCGCTATATCCAAACCCTCGCGCCCAAAAATTCCATAAATATCCGCCTGCGCCGTTGCTCCATTCACATGGCTTTCCGCGCCCCAGTTATATTCGGTGATGGCAATCGGCGTCCCTGGCCAGTAGTAGGTATCCACCCAACTCCGCAGCCGCGGAATCAGTTTCACTGTGTCGCTGATCCACGTCTCGTCCACGTAGGCGGCATCCCACAGAGACCGCGTGGACCGGTTTCGCCGCAACTGCATCGCGGTGGAAGTATCGTTGCCAAACTCTCCACCTTGCGGATAGTAATGGACACTGAAAACGTCCAGAGGCTTCTGTCCATTGGCCACTGAGCTGCCCTTCCACTGATTCAACAGCCATGGCAGATAGTCCCAATTCCCATTCGCTATCCGATCCGGAAGATTGCTCCAGCCATACAGCGAACCGTACTGCTGGTCGTAGCCGCTGAGGGTATAACCGCTCCAGCCCCACTCTTCCGGCCCCACTACCATCGCCGCTGCATCCCGGCCTTTCACCGCGGCCGCATACGCCAGCATTTTGTCGCGAACTTCGGCCATCTTCGCTCCCACCGGATGAACGTCCCGGTGCGTGGAATGCCAGATCGAGTGTTCGTTGTCCATGATGTAGTACTTCAAACCGCCGGTTGTGGAGAGGCCCCAGCGAGACACCAGATGCTGAACCCACCCGTCCTGCACCGCCGCTGAGTTAGGCACGTTCGCGTCGTTCGGGTCGTTGCCCGATACATTCTGATTCGTACTCTTCAGAACGCCATTGCCCGCATCCGCGAACCATTGCCAATCGTTGCCCGTTTGCGCCCCATATTTGCTTTGCGAAAAGCTCGCCAGCTTGGTGCGGTTTGCGCCAACCTTGGCCACCCAATCGATCATCGGAATCGTGATCATCGGTTCCGCCCCCCCGGCGCGCGTGCTGGAGATGAACGAATCGCCTCGCTCACCGGCGACTGCGCTTGAATCGCCAATACTCTCGAAATACCAATCCTGGCCGCGGTTGTCGGCGTTCTGCTGCCAGTTGTACCGGGTGGTGTTGTTGCCACCATAGCGGTTCAGCGGGGCGTTCAAGTCGGCAAGCGCGGCCGTTGTGCCGTACGCTATTCCGTAGATTTTCGGGTTGATCGGCTTCCGGTCCAAAGCCGCATCCACGTTCACTGCCACTGCGGGATTCTGCGCATAGGCGCTCGAAACGATAAGGAATAAGGAAATACTGCTAAGGCGCACAAGGTACTCCTATGCGCTTATCCTACACTGGCGCCGAGCGCTTGTACACGGGGATTCGCCCCAGAAACGTTACCTGAAATTGTTTAGTTTGAAGGCTGGGTATGGGCTAGCGGCATTTCTCGCCCGCGCGGGGGCAACTTGCTCCGGTTCGGGCAGCGGGACGAGGGCGTCCCGCGCCGGCCAGGGGGCCCGCCATACCTCGGCTGCTGACGTAGTAATTAGCTGAGTCGAGCACATAGCCAGCTTCCGAAGTTGAGTCGAATGTCGTTTGCCTTGAAACCTGACGTTGCAAGCTTTCTGGAGGGCCGGCTGCCGCGCGTGGCTCGGCGCGGTCTCCGAAAACTGGTTGGATGGGCGTGGATATGATGCCGATGAAGTGAGGGGGAGTGCGGGCACGGTTCCCCCTACGCGCGCCCTTACTTATTCAAATTGTCAAAGAGCCGCGGGATAGTGCTTCCTGCGAAGATATCCCTGGTGCCGATTTGTTCGATTTCCGGTTATTCGGTGCTCTCCGGCTGCGGTTCGGATGCCTCGCACTGCGATTTCAGGGAGGACAGGAAACCTTTCAGTGCCTCGGGAGACATTTGGGTAATCATTTCGGCGAATTCGGGCAAACCCGGGGTAATTACCGGTGAGGAAACTGGCTGGGCG
>JANYCV010000511.1 GCA_025360145.1 Acidobacteriaceae bacterium | reverse complement strand
GGAACGCTGTGATCAGGATGTCCTATTTTGGAAAGGCCGCAACGCTGGAGGGAAGCCCCCTTCCCCTCTGTGTCCATTGTCGAGAACGGTGCTCGCCGTCAAGGGTTCGCATTCGCCGCGCAATCAGCGCGCGCCGTTCTGAACCGCACTCCTGAGATAAAGAAAAGGGGGCGTCCGCAATGGTGCCCATGAGGACATTTCTACTTGTGCTCAGACACTCCCGTTGACATCGGGGGGCAATTGTTATAACTTGACCGGAGACAGGGGGTCTCATGCGTTACAAAGTATTAGCGTTATTGGCAGTTGCTTCCAGCCTTTGGGCTCAGACTTCGGGTACGGCCACACTGGTCGGCACCATCACCGACAGCACCGGCGCCGTGATGGCCGGGGCTCAGGTGAAGGTGCTGAATACGGCTACGTCGTTTCTGTCGGAGACGGTGACCAACAGCGAGGGCTCTTATTACGTTCCGTATCTTATTCCCGGAACGTATCGCATTTCGATTGAATCGGCCGGCTTCAAAATGCACGTGCGGGACGGCCTCACCCTGCGTACCAACGAAACGCCCCGTGTCGACGTGCAGATGGAAGTGGGAAGCATCTCCGACTCAGTGAAGGTCAACGCTTCGACTCCGCTGCTTGAGACGGAGACTTCGGCCACCGGCCAGATCATGGACGGCGAAACCGTGGTGAAGATCCCCGTGATGCAGAAGGGGATCAAGCGCATGACGCTCTACATGCCGGGCGTGAACGTCATCAACGGACTGCATGGAGTTGGGCAGCGAGAACGCTCCATGGGCATGACGCTTGACGGCGTAAGCGGCAAAGAGCCAGTTCGCGGCGCGGTCAACGACGATCAGCGAATCATGACGGGCACACTCGACATGATCCAGGAGTTCAAGTTTTGGACCACCGGACTGCCGGCGGAGTTCGGACATTCCAGCGGCGGCCTCCTGTCGGCTGTCTACAAGAGCGGCACGAACTCGTTCCATGGCTCGGCGGAAGACCGCTACGTGAACGGAAAGCTGGTACACCGGCAGTACTTCGACCAGTTGAAGCGCTGCGATGTCGGCCTGCCCTGCAATCCGTGGAGCTACCATGAGATGTCGGCCACCGCCGGCGGACCGATTTACATCCCGAAGATTTACAACGGCAAGGACCGGACATTCTGGTTCTTCGGATTCCAGCGCCACCAGGAACACGTTTCCGAAACCGCCATCACCAACGTACCGACGCCCGAGATGTATAAAGGCGACTTCAGCCTGGGCGGCAGGGGCTTTCCGATTTACGACCCGGCGACGACGCGCCAGAATGCCGCGGGCGCGTGGATCCGCGATCCATTCCCCGGCAACCAGATTCCAGTGAGCCGGTTCGACCCGGTTTCGGTAAAGCTGCTGTCGAACAATCCGTGGCCTCAGTCCAACAGACCGGGCGTCCTCACTCCCACGGGCCAGCAGCAGAACCTGATACTTCCCACTAGAGGCCTGTATTTCTTCACCCGGTTCGACACCAAGGTGGACCACCAGTTCAATACGAATCACCGCATCTTCGGACGCGTGTCGCGGATGCGCAATCGTGCGCCAGGCCGCTATTCGACCGACATTGCATGGGATATCTACGACCCCGTGCTGGTGATACCAAACGATTTCACCAACGTCGTAATGTCCGACACCTACACGATCTCGCCGACCTTGATCAACGAATTCCGGCTTGGATACAACCGCCGCCGCGAAACTAAAGACCCGGTAACGTACGGCCAGGGATGGGCCGCCAAGTTGGGCATGCCCAACGTCAGCGACGCCACGTTCCCCCGGATCATAACCGGCTACAATGGCAATCCCGGCGGCCGCTTCCAGAACGTCTCGGAAGACAACACGCTGCAAGAGAACCTGACAAAGGTCAGCGGCAAGCACACCATTAAAGTGGGCTACGAATTCATCAAAACCCGATATAACTCCCTTACGGAAGCCCTGCCCTCCGGCGCCTATAACATGGGAGGCACCGAACTGCCGTTCGTAAACAATACAGGGAACACGTTCGCCAGCTTCCTTCTGGGGAACGTGGCCAGCGCGCAATTTACGCGCAATAATGCCACTTGGCTGCCGCGCTGGACTAGCCACGCACTTTACGTGCAGGATGACTTCCGCCCATTCAAGAACGTCACGTTCAACCTGGGCCTTCGCTGGTCTTACGAATCGCCATTCTCGACCAAATACGGGCAGCAGTCTCAGTTCGATCCGAACGCGATTGACCCCGCCAGCGGCTTCAAAGGCGCCATCGTCCACAAGAACGGACAACTGTCCAACAGAGATCTGAACAACTTCCAACCGCGAGTCGGCGTTGCCTGGAGCTTCCGTCCGAACTTTGTATTCCGGTCCAGCTTCACTATCATCAACAGCGATCTGATGACGAACGAAATCAATCAGAACTTCGAAGAGTACGTTGCCACGGCTAACGTTCAAGCCCCGCCCGGCGACCCGCGGACGGTCTTCAAACTATCGCAGGGGCCGCCCGCGATCAATTTCCCGGCTGCTTCCGACGGCAGCGTTCCTTACGTAGGGACGAATTTTTCCGGCCGCAACGCTACCTGGTATGACCCAAACTTCCGCACGCCCTACGTGATGACGTGGTCCGGCGGCATCCAGTGGCAGTTCAAGCCGACCTGGTTGACCGAAATCTCCTACCAGGGATCGGCCGGCGTCAAGCTGCAGAACGCGATGAACATTAATGTTCTGCCCATCGCCTCGTTCCCCTCCGACACCGCGACGCTCGACAACATGCGAATCAACTTCCAGAGATTCAAGCCATATCCCCAGTTCGGGAACGTGAACCTGGTGAGCAATCTGGGACACAATACCTATCACGGCGCCACGGTGCGTTTTGAGAAACGCTACTCGGACGGCATCACACTCAACTCGTTCTACACCTGGTCGAAGACGATCAACAATTTCGACGATGATGGCACGGTGGGCGGCAGCACCATCTCATACTACAGCCGCAACCTGGAGAAAGGCCGAGCCAACTACGACATTCATCATCGCTGGGTTTCCACTCTGACCTACGAACTTCCGTTCGGCAAGGGCCGCAAGTGGATGGGCGGCGGCGGATTGAAGAACACACTGTTCGGCGGCTGGGAAGTCGTCTGGGTCCAAACCTTCCAGAGCGGACCGCCCTTCACCGTCAACTTCGCCGGCAGCCCGTCGAATTACCTGCCCGGTGTTGGCAACCGCCCGAACCAGATTCTGCCGGACGACCAGGTGAAACTGAACCATGTGGACATCGGGCCGAACCGTTTCCCGTTCTCGGCGCAGACCCGCTACCTGAACATCAACGGTTTCTCGTATCCGGCCGCCTACACGATTGGAACCTTGGGCCGCAATACGCTGCAAGCGCCTGGCATCATCTGGCCGCAGACTTCCATCCAGAAGACGTGGATGGTTCGTGAGCGGCTACGGCTGACCATGCGCGGCGACATCAACAACATTTACAAGTACCACAACTTCAATCCGCCGAATTCGACGTTCAATTCGACCGATAAGTCCGCTTTCGGTACGTTCACGGGAACGCGCGGCAGCTTCTCTGACATCGGCACCGGCCGGTGGCACGCAATATTAGTTGGCCGGGTGGAGTGGTAAGAGCGGCACCGACGCGGGCGTCCGCCCTACCGGCTAGGGGTGAATCCATGGTTTCCGGTAACTCCGGGTAAGCATGTGGTTCGCCTCATTGTCGTTTACTACCTGCTGTTTTGCCGCATCCCATTTGAGAGTGCGGCCGAGCTTCAACGCGTTGTTGGCGAGTATGCAAGTGGCCGTCGAGATGTACCCCTGTTCGATGTCGGCGACAGGTTTGCTGCGTGCATCGATCGCCGCCAGGAAATCCAACTGGTGATGGCGCATGGCGGGCGCTACGTGTTTTTCCAGCTCCTTTTCAGTCTTGTCTTCCGGGAATTGCTCCAGCTCATACGTTACGTCTTTGTGAATTGGATCGCCCTTCACCGGTATGAAATCGTAGCCCATCACGCTCAGCTTGAGCGTCCCTTTGTCGCCATAGATTGTGGTGCCCCATGGATACTTCGGATCGTTCGGAGTGCCCCACGACCGGTGTTGCCAGATCATCTTGATATCGCCGTAATCGAAGGTGGCGGTTTGCGTGTCGGTGATGTTTGCCTTGCTGGCTTTGTCTACCAGGATGCCGCCCGACGAAGAGACGCTGGTGGGCCAACCGAGATCCAGCATCCAGCGGGACATGTCGAGCATGTGAACGCACATGTCGCCGACTATGCCATTGCCGTATTCCATGAAAGCGCGCCAGGATCTGGGATGGACCAGTGAGTTGTAGGGCCGCATGGGCGCGGGGCCGGTCCACATTTCGTAATCGAGATTGGCGGGCGGCGCGGTGTCCGGAGGATTTGCGGTGGCGCGCATGTGGTAGTAGCAGTACGTTTCCACCAGCGAGATCTTGCCTAGTTTTCCTTCCTTGATGAAGCGGTCGCGGGCTTCGACCAAGTGGGGCGTACTGCGGCGCTGCGTGCCGATTTGCACTACACGTTTGTATTTTCGGGCTGCGGCTAACATGGCCTGGCCTTCGGTTACGTCCACGCTGATTGGCTTCTGGCAATAAATGTCGGCTCCGGCCTTGGCAGCGGCAATCATTGTTAGCGCGTGCCAGTGGTCGGGGGTGCCTATCAGGACGATGTCCAGGTCCTTCTCCTTCAGCATCTCGCGATAGTCGGCGTAGGTGCGCGGCTTCTTCTTTGAGACCTGGCGGGTGGAGACCAGGTCGGCTGCATCGGAGAGCATTTTGCTGTCCACGTCGCAGAGAGAGACTACTTCCACCGGGGCCACTTGGACCAAGCGGAGCAGATCTCCTTTGCCGTACCAGCCGCAGCCGATGAGACCTACGCGGCGGGGCTTTTGGTCGGCGTAGGGAACTGCGTAGGTGGCGGCGGCGGTGGCCGTAATGCCCGCAGCGGTGGTGAGAAATTGTCGGCGATCCATGGGAGTCATTATATGGTTACTCGATCTCGAACGCGAGGTAGCGGAAAACTCCGGCGCGTTCGATGGAGAGAACTACCGGGTCGCCCGCTTTGAAGTTGACGACATTTGTGCGGAAGGATTCGAGGGAGCCTACGGGAGTGTCGTTCATGGCGTGAATTACGTCGCCTGCTTCGAGATCGATGTAACGGCCTTGTCCGGCTGGTGATTTCGCGGCCACGATGATACCGTCGGGCTGGCGAAGATCCGGCAGCAGCTTGGCGATTCTGGCGTCGATCTCAATACAGAGAATGCCCAGGCGGGAGATCAGGTTGGTTTCCGGTTTGACGGAGTCGGCCAGGGCGTCGTCTTCGTCTTCCTGTTCGGCTACCTCAATGACTATCGCCTCAGGCATTTCTCTTCCTTCGCGAACCACCTTCAGCGAAATCTCGTCGCCTTTTTGACGCCGATAGAATACCAGCTCGAAGTCGCGCGCAAATTCGATGGGTTTGTTTTCGAGCGAAGAAATGATGTCGCGGGTCTTGAGGCCGGCCTTATCGGCGGGGCCGCCGGGCAAGACGTCCGAGACCAGGACACCGTAGTCCTGCGGGAGTTTGAGACCGGTTGCGATCAACGGTGTAATGTCCTGCACGAAGACGCCGACTTCGCCGCGATGGACGTGACCTTTGCGCTTCAGTTGTTGGTAGACGTTCTGCACTACATTGCTGGGGACGGCGAAGCCGATGCCCTGGCTGCCGCCGGACTGAGTGTAGATGAAGGAATTGATGCCCATGAGCTGGCCATCCACGTTGATTAACGCGCCGCCGCTGTTGCCTGGGTTGATGGAGGCGTCGGTCTGGATGTAGGCGAGCGGGTTGTCTTCGCTGATCTGCCTGGCGGGCGAGCTGACTACGCCCATGGAGACGGAGTTCTGCAGCCCGAGCGGGCTGCCCACCGCGAGGACGAGGTCGCCTTGGCGGAGAGCGTCGGAATCGCCGAAGGGGAGGGTCGCGAGGCCGGACCGGTCTACCTTGATCAGGGCGATGTCCGTTCCGCGGTCTATGCCGATGATTTTTGCTTCGAGGGGCGCGCCGGATTCGGAACGCTTGGCGGCGGCAACCAGAACGCGGACGCTGATTGCACCGCGAACCACATGGGCATTGGTGACGATGTAGCCTTCGGCGTCGACTACTACGCCGGAGCCGGTGGAGCGTTGGCGGGTTAGGGCGGCGCCTGCGAGGTTGCCGTTCTCTTCGGCGGAGCCGTAGCCGGTGACTACGATTTGGACTACGGCGGGAGAGACCTTTTGCGTAAGAGCACGGATGGAGTGGCTGAAGTCTGAGAGTGAGTCGAGTTTCCGGGACTGGGCAGCGGCGGTTTGCAGGAGTAGCAGCGCGGCCAGAAATGCGCGGGTGGGCATGGTTTTTATTGTAGGCATGGGAAAGAGCACACTTTGGACTTGTTAGATTTTACTGAAGTCTGGTTGGAGGTGGCGGGTTACATGGTGGAGTCGTCCTTTTCTGCTTTTGCGGGTGGTTCGGGATTGGGATTTGGGGTTGGGCCCGGTTGTTCGGGCTTGATTTCGGTTTGTTTTGCGAATTCGTTTAGGTCTGCCTCTGGTTCCTTGGTTTCCACTAGTTCCGGGTCGGCTTGGAGTGATTTCAGCTCTTTCCAGGCTTTGAAGAACGAACGTTCGAAGCGGGCGTCGTAGCGGTAGTAGCGGCCGAGCATGTCAAATCGCTCAGCATCGTGTTCGGCCAGGAAGTGCATCACGTCTCCGGCGTCCAGGGACTCGTAGTTTTCTTCGACGTGCTTCTCTTACTTGATCCGGTTGATATCAAACATGCCTGCTTCCATCTGGATGATTCGCTGGCGGCGCCAATAGGCGGCGGCGATCTGGTCGACTAGAATTTGCTCCATGATGCCTACGGGTTGAACGTCGTCGAGGAGCCGGTCCAGGTATTTGTTGAAGCCGCTTTGCTTTTCGAGGCCGGAGATTACAAGGTGGTGGGCGGAGAGGCCATGCTTGAGCGCGTTGTGGCGGTCGGCGGCGCGTCAGGCGGTTTCCGTTGATCTGCTTGTCAGTTGCCATTGTATTGTACCTTTACCTTTGTCGAAAGTTTACGAACTGGGCTCCGGGTACGGGATGGGATTGTGAGAAAGCTGGCAGGTTGGCTGTAAGTTATTGTGGGGATTGAGGCGATTTTTGAACTTTTTGTGACCTGCGGTCAGGGGACTCCGGCGGGGGATGGAAGGTCTGTTACGCAATCGGCGGAGGTTCGTACTTTCGCTATGCCTACCCGTCCACAGCGGGCGCTTCAAGCAGGTGGGAAATCTGGAGTCCATGGGCGATACGCTTCCACTCGACTTCGAGCTTCTGGAAATTGAGTAGATGACAGAGACTCCGGCCGGAGGCTCGAAGATAGTTTATGCATTGCGCAGTATGTTCGCCAGCGAGGCGATCCACACATTTCAGCTCAATCACCAGCACGTCTTCCACGAGGATGTCAGCGAGGTAGTCTCCGTCAAAGTGACCTTTGTAGTTTACTGGAAAGGAAGCTTGGCCAGTGGCCCGGATGCCACGAAGACCGAGTTCTCTGAGCAGAGCGCGTTCATCGGTTTTCATTTTGCGGTCAATAGCTGTGTGCCGACCTTCACGGAAGCTTCTCAAAACAATTATGACCGCCGCTTACCGTGATTGAACGCGGATTATGGGGCTGGCTAGGGCATCACCGGGAGGTGGTACAGATCCCGGTGATGCCCTTATGTTTTAGAACGTGAAACGCAACGCCAGTTGGATGATGCGCATCGGTTGAATGGTGGATCCGATCTGGCCAGGTTGTCCGCTATCCTTAGCGCCGATGTTCTGCACGGGATAGGCGCCACCGGCGGTGGAGGGCAGGTAGGCCGGTCCGGTGCGCAGGGTACGGTTCGGAAGGCTGAAACTCGGGTGGTTGGCTATGTTAAAGAACTCGGTGCGGAACTGAAGGTTCATCCCTTCGTGTACGCGGAAGTTCTTCAGGAGTGAGAAGTCCAGGTTGTTAAATCCTGGGCC
>JANYCV010000474.1 GCA_025360145.1 Acidobacteriaceae bacterium | reverse complement strand
GTTGAATCTCGCGCTCATCGGGTATGGCAATGTGGGCCGAGCCTTCGCGCGGCTGCTAGAGCAGAAACGCTCGGTCTATCCCTTTCGCATTGTCGCCATCCAAACTGCCCGCCACGGAGCGGCGTTCGATCCGCGGGGCCTTCCCGTGAATCCCGTATTCGAACCGGCGGCAGAATCCATCGACGAATTCCTGGACCGGTCAACGGCCGAAGTCGTTATGGAACTCACCACACTGGACCCGGCCACCGGCGAGCCCGCCATTACTCACATCCGCAAAGCCTTCGAGCGCCGGATGCACGTCGTCACGGCCAACAAGGGCCCCATTGCATACGCCTACGCCGCCTTGCGAAACGAAGCCAAACAAGCTGGCGTGCAATTCCGCTTTGAATCCACGTGCATGGACGGCGCACCTGTGTTCAATATGGTCCGCTGCAATTTGCCCGGCGTGAAGGTGCTAGGCTTTACCGGCGTTCTGAATTCTACGTCGAAGGTGGTAATTGCAGCCATCCACCGCGGGCTCAGTATGGAGGACGGTATCGCCGAGGCGCGGAAACTTGGCATTACGGAAGCGGACGCCAGCTACGACATCGACGGTTGGGATTCGGCGGCGAAGGCGGCGGCACTGGCTAACGTATTGATGGACGCGCAGGTGACGCCGCTGGATGTCGACCGCAAAGGGATCGGCCGCATGACCGCGGCAAAGCTGCAAGAGATGACGGCCAGCCGCAAGACCGTATGCCTGGTGAGCCGGGGAACGCGAACCCCGAACGGAGTGAAGCTGCGGGTGAGAGCCGAAGTGATGGACGACACCGATATACTGGCATCCGTGCAGGGCACGTCAAACCTGCTGCTGCTTCATACGGATTTGATGGGAACGGTGGGCACGGTTTCGCTTTCACCGGGAGTAGACCAGACGGCGTACGGCGTATTCAGCGATTTGGTGGACATCGCCACCTCAATTTAGGAAGGACATTATGAAACTGATTCGATTTCGATTTGACGGCGCGATTCACGCCGGAGTTGTAACCGGGAACGGCGTGGTGCCGGTGGAAGAGATTAACGCGAAGCTGGGAACACGCGTTGCCGACGATGTTCTGTCTATTATTCAGAGCGGGACAGCGGCCGCGCTGGGCGGCTACACCGGGAACGGCGCCATCCCGTTCGACCAGGTAACTCCGCTTTTGCCCTACGAAGTGCCGCCGAAGATCTGGTGCATTGGCCTGAACTACAAGTCGCACGCGGAGGACATCAACGCGGTGCAGCCGGATGAGCCGGGCAGCTTCATGAAGCCGGCATCCTGCATGTTTCAGCCGGAAGGCGATATCCAACTGCCTCCGCTGGAAGTCACCAACGACGTGGATGCCGAGGGCGAACTGGGCGTGGTCATCGGCAAAGCATGCAGATTCGTGCCGGCGGAGCATATTCAAGATGTAATTTTCGGTTACACCACGACGCTGGATTTGACCGCGCTCGATATCCTGCGCAAGAACCCGCGCTATCTGACCCGATCGAAGAGCATCGATACGTTCTTCAGCTTCGGCCCGGTAATTGTCACTGCCGATGAGATTTCCGATGTAGGCAGCCTGGAAGTAGTTACCGAGCACAACGACGGCGTCTGTTCCCGCGATTTCGTCCGCAATATGAGAGCGCAACCTTTTGAGCTGGTGCGGTTTCATAGTGATCATATGACGCTATACCCCGGCGACCTGATTTCGACCGGCTGTCCCAAGGGCGCGCGCATCAAAGCCGGGGATACGGTGAGGGCGCGGATTGAAGGAGTGGGAACGCTGGGCGCCAAGGTGACTCAAGGAGCGCGGACCGTCCGATTCTAATTTCTCGATTGACACAATCGTCGTCCTGATCCACGGAAAATTTCGCCATGGCCCGGCGTAACAGTTCAGGGCTTCTTTCAGGATCATCTTGTATTGGACAAGCTGGGTATGTGATTGACTCAAGTGGGTACGGTCTGGCAGCGTTTCGTGTGGCTGGCGCATTGGGCTTTCGTTTCGCTTCCAGCAGCGGGACGAGGGCGTCCCGCGCCGGCCAGGGGGCCCGCCCTACCTGGGCTACTGCCGTAGTAATTATTTGAGTCAAGCA
>JANYCV010000468.1 GCA_025360145.1 Acidobacteriaceae bacterium | reverse complement strand
GATAAGGCGACGTTCGGCTTTATTCTCACTACCGCCGGATTCGTGCCCTAGATGCCTCAGGCCGTGTACATCCTCTTCGGGGCGCTGTTCACGGTATGCTCTGCTATCGCTCTCGGCACGCTACTGTTGCGGAAGTGCACGGCGCAACTGGATCGGGCTGAGTACTTCCTGTTCAGCTTCCTCACCGGTTCCGCAATGCTGAGCACCGTGGTGTTCTTGCTGTGTGCGGTACACGGAGCTCGCAAGGGAGTCTTTCTCGCACTTGGCGTCGCTGCCATCGCCGCGGCTGTGCGGTATCGCAGAATTCCATTGCAGACCGCCCACGCGCGGACCATCGCGGACAAATTATTCGTCGCGCTTTACTCCGTGTTCGGCGTGATGTATTTCGTCCACGCAATGGCGCCGGAGATGAGTCCGGACGGTATCACGTATCACCTGGGCATCGTCTCGCATTACTACCAATGGCACGGCTTCCGCCAGATCACCACCAGCATGTACGCGAATCTTTCCCAGGGCATGGAGATGCTGTTCCTGTTCGCGTTTGCATTCGGACGCCACTCCGCAGCGGCCTTGGTACACTTCGCGTTCCTGATGACTCTGCCTCTGCTAATGGTGCGGTATGCGCGGCGATTCAAACTCGGCGCTGCTGGGATTGTTGGCGGGCTGCTGGTCTTCCTTAGCCCGGTTGTCGGAGTGGACGGCAGCAGCGCCTACACGGACGTAGCAGTTGCCTGTGTCCTCTTCGGTCTGTTCTACTTGCTCCAACTCACGAAACCCGATCGCACATTGCTGATCGCCGTGGGACTGCTGGCCGGCTTCAGCTATGCGTTGAAGTACACCGCGGGACTGGCAATTCCGTACGCGTTGGCGAAGGCCCGGCGCAAGGCGCTGATCGTACTTCTCTGCACAACGGCGATGGTGGCTCCGTGGCTGATCAAGAACGTCGTCTACGCGCAAAACCCATTCGCTCCATTCGCCAACGCGTGGTTCCCGAATCCGTACATGAAGGTGGATTTCGAAAACGAGTACGCTCGCGACATGCGCCACTTCAACGATGTTCCCGATTCGCGGATTCCGCTGGAGGTGGCAGTCCGCGGCCAGATTCTGGGTGGGTTGCTGGGACCGGTCTTCCTGCTGTTGCCGCTATCGCTGCTTTCCCTGCGCTACGCGGCCGGGCGGCAATTGCTGTTTGCCGCCGCGCTGTTCACCCTTCCGTATGCGGCAAATATCGGCACGCGATTTCTTATTCCCGGGCTTCCCTTCTGGGCCCTTGCGTTGGGGCTGGCTTTTCGAAACTCACAGTCGGCGGCGCTGGCGATTGTACTGGCCCACGCGCTGGCCAGTTGGCCGGCCGGCATCAAGAAGTACGCGAATCCCTATACCTGGCACATCGATAACTTTCCCATCCGTCCCGCCCTGCGGTTGGTACCGGAAGACACGTTTCTCGCCGGGGAAACCCGGAGCTACGTGCTGGCGCGAATGGTGGAAGCGAACGTTCCGCCGGGCAAACGCGTCTTCGCATTCGGCACAATTGTAGGCGAAGCTTACACGTCGCGTGAAATTCTGGTTAGCTTCCAGGCAGCACTCAATCGAACACTGCGCAACGTTCTGTGGACTCCGCTAATCAAGGAATACAAAGCCACTCGTATCCTGGAATTTCGCTTTCCACCACAAGAAGTCCGCAAACTTCGCGTAGTGCAAACCGCCGTGCACGATCTGGATGTGTGGAGTATCTCCGAGTTCCGCATTCTCTCAGCCGGTAAAGAATTGGATCGCGAGCGTGGATGGCGACTTCGCGCGAACCCGAATCCCTGGGATGTCCAAAGCGCGTTCGATAATAGCCCGGTCACACGTTGGTCTTCGGCGGAATCCATCCACGCCGGCATGTTCGTGGAAGTCGACCTGGCCCAATCGCGGAAGCTGGACACGGTACGCCTGGAATGCTCCCGCGATCAGTACCAAGTACGATTGAAGTTAGAAATGATGGATAGCAACGGCCGGTGGGTACAGATCGGGGGCGAGCCTTCAGACGGCGACGCCAAGCCTCTGGCGGGATTGCGCAAGGCGGCCATGGCGGAGTTGAAGCGCGCCAACGTAAATTATTTGCTGGTGGATGAAACGGACTACGGCGCCGCCGACTTCCGCAACCGTGCTGCCGAGTGGGGCCTGCAATTGATCGATGATAAGGGTGGCGTGAAGCTCTACCGCGCGGAGTGAAAAAGTGAAACTGTATCTGGGAGTAGACGGCGGACAATCCAGCACCACAGCCATGATCGGTGATGAAACCGGCCGCATCATCGGCAGCGGGCGCGGCGGTCCGTGCAATCACGTGAACGGACCGGAAGGCCGTCCGAAATTCATCAATGCCATCGGCGGATGCGTCGCCACTGCCTGCGCCGAAGCGGGGCTTGACCCATCGGCCATCGCGTTCGAATCCGCATGCCTGGGCTTCAGCGGCGGCCCCGCGGATAAAGAATCGATCCTCAATGAGATTTTGAAAACCCAACAACGCATCGTTACCACCGACGCAATGATTGCGCTCTCTGGAGCCATGGCCGGCGGCCCGGGCATCATCGCCGTCGCCGGGACCGGTTCCATCGCCTACGGCCGCAATTCCGAAAAGCGCATCGCGCGCGTGGGCGGCTGGGGTTACATTTACGGCGACGAAGGCGGTGGTTTCGATCTTACCCGGCAGGCTCTCCGCGCCGCGCTGAGACACGAGGAAGGCTGGGGACCGGCGACGTCCCTTCACGGCCTGCTGCTGGCAGAAACCGGCGCCACCGATGTCAATGATCTGCTGCACCGGCTTTATA
>JANYCV010000440.1 GCA_025360145.1 Acidobacteriaceae bacterium | reverse complement strand
CCCTGCGGTGCCGCTGCTTGCGGACCGGCGGTTTTGTACATTGCCTCGGCCAGTTTGTGGCTGGCTGCGGTTAGCTTATCGGTTGCCGCCGTGAGTTGCTCCGAATTGCCGGCTGCCACTGCCTTTTTGGTCTCCTCAATGGATTCCTCAACGCTCTTGGCATCGGCCTCGCTGATCTTGTCGCGATGCTCCTTCAACATCTTCTCGATGTTATAGATCATCGCGTCCGCGCGGTTCCTGGCTTCGATCTCTTCCTTCTTGCGCCGGTCGTCGGCCGAGTTCGATTCCGCATCGCGCGCCATCTTCTCCACTTCTTCCTTGCTCAAGCCGGAAGAGGAAGTGATGGTGATCTTCTGTTCATTGTTGGTCGCCTTGTCTTTCGCGGTCACGTTCAGAATGCCGTTGGCATCAATGTCGAACGTCACCTCGATCTGCGGAATGCCGCGCGCCGCCGGCGGGATGTTGCCCAACTGAAACACACCCAGCAGCCGGTTGTGCTGCGCCATGGTGCGCTCACCCTGGTAAACCTTGATCTCAACCGAAGACTGATTATCGCCGGCGGTGGAGAACGTCTCGCCCTTCCGCGTTGGAATGGTGGTGTTGCGCTCAATCAGCTTGGTGAAAACCCCGCCCAGCGTTTCAATGCCCAGCGACAGCGGCGTCACGTCCAACAGCAGCACGTCCTTAACTTCGCCGCCTAACACGCCGCCCTGCACCGCCGCGCCAATCGCAACCACTTCATCCGGGTTCACGCTCTTGTTCGGCTCTTTGCCGAAAAGATTGCGAACCATTTCCTGCACCTTCGGTATGCGTGTGGAACCGCCCACCAGCACCACTTCGTCAATCTGCTGCGGAGTCAAGCCGGCATCCGACATCGCCTGCTTGCACGGTCCCATGATCCGGTCCAGAATGTCGGAAATCATGTCCTGGAACTTCGCCCGCGTAATCTTCAACAACAGATGCTTTGGACCGGAAGCATCGGCCGTGATGAACGGTAAGTTGATCTCCGTTTCCAACAATGTCGAAAGCTCGATCTTCGCCTTCTCCGCCGCTTCCTTCAACCGCTGCAACGCCATCTGATCGCGCGAAAGATCCACGCCGTGCTCGCGCTTGAATTCCTGAATGATCCAGTCGATCAGCCGCTGGTCGATGTTGTCGCCGCCCAGGTGCGTATCGCCGTTGGTCGACTTCACTTCCACCACGCCATCGCCAACTTCCAGAATAGAAATATCGAAGGTACCGCCGCCGAAATCGAACACCGCGATGGTTTCGTCCTTCTTCTTATCCAGACCGTAGGCCAGCGCCGCTGCCGTTGGTTCGTTGATGATGCGCATCACTTCCAGGCCGGCAACCTGACCGGCATCTTTTGTCGCCTGCCGCTGCGCGTCGTTGAAGTAAGCCGGTACCGTGATGACTGCCTTGGAAACTTTCTCGCCCAGATACGCTTCCGCCGCTTCCTTCAACTTTCCGAGGATCATGGCCGAGATCTCCGGCGGCGAAAACTTCTTGCCGGAGATGTCCACACGAGCGTCCCTTTGGTCGCCAGGAATCACCTGGTATGGCATCAGCTTCATTTCTTCGCTTACTTCATCGAAGCGCCGGCCCATGAAACGCTTAATAGAGTAGACGGTGTTTTCCGGGTTGGTCACGGATTGGCGCTTCGCCACCTGTCCCACCAGGCGCTCGCCGCCCTTGGTGAATCCAACCACTGAAGGCGTAGTACGGCCGCCTTCCTGGTTCGGTATAACAACCGGTTGGCCGCCTTCCATCACTGCGACGACAGAGTTGGTCGTTCCAAGATCGATTCCGATGATCTTGCTCATGATATGTATATCCTCCAGAACAAAAATTGCTGTAAACTATCGTGCTCGCCGACTAGTCGGTAACTTCAGCCCTTCCTTATTATCAAAGTTTAGTGTGCTGTTGTCAACTATTGTACGGATGTTCGCCCTGCGGCGGAAGTTGCAGCGCACTGGAGTTAATCGGTCGCCAACATTATGGGCCGGTAGATACACGCAGAGGCACGCGGATAATGGGGTGAACCGCCAGGAGTCTGCAGGAAATAGCTTGGGCCCTTCCGGCAGTAGGAGGGGTTAGGGATCGCGGTGTGCTGAAACATTGTTAGCTGGGTATGTGCTTGACTCAGGTAATTGCTCTGGCAGCCGCTCGGGGCGGTCCGCCTGCCGGAAGCGAAGACAGGGTCTCCGCGGAAGAGAATCACGAAGCACAATGATCGGAGCTCTCTGCCACGGAACGCGCGAGAGTACCGCAATTTCCTTCAATGCGTGTTTTTCTTGACGGAGACCGGGTTGTCATCTATGGTGATAGGAGATTTCGTCATTTCTACGCCCGTTGCGGCGGCCGTGCGATTTCTAACCTTTTCCGGAGGAGTTCCATGAAATTCGCTTTATCGCTGTTGTGTGTTGCGGCTTCCCTCTCGACGCCGGCATTTGCGGCCGGCGAGGGCAACGAGACCGCCTCGCTTCTTGCTGAAGTGATCCGAATTAACACGAGCAATCCGCCTGGTGAGGAAGGCAAGCTGGCGGAGTTCCTGGCGCGGAAGTTCGGGCCGCTTGGCTTTGAAATCGACATCATCCCTACGCCGGAAACAGGCAAGGCTCACTTCATCGCGCGTCTTCGCGGCGATGGCAGCAAGAAACCCATTCTGATTGCCGCCCATGCCGATGTGGTGGGAGTCGAGCGCGAAAAATGGAGCGTCGATCCGTTTGCGGGAGTGATGAAAGACGGCTATGTCTTCGGCCGCGGGGCGATCGACTTCAAGGGTGGCCTGGCGGTTTTTGCGCAAGCGGTGATGATGATCGCGAGGAACAAGATCCCCCTTTCGCGCGACATCATATTCCTGAGCGAAGCAGATGAGGAAGGGGGAAAGTACAACACGAGCTGGCTTGCCGAATCCCACTGGGACAAGCTGGACTGTGAGTTTTCGCTGAACGAAGGCGGGTGGATCATTAAGAATCCCGATGGCACGGTGCGCTACGTCAGCATCTCCACTGCCGATAAATCCGGAGTTTCGCTCCTGCTGACGGCGCGTGGAACGTCCACCCATTCCTCCATGCCGCGTCCGGATAACGCGATCTTCACTCTGAGCAAGGCCATGGCGAAGATTGCGGACTACGACACCAAGCCGTTGTTGACGCCGAGCACGCGCGAGTTCTTCCTTACGCTTGCGAAGACGAGCAAACCGCCAATGTCGGACCACTTCCGAAATCTGGCGGAGGGCACTGATCCAGCGCTGGTGCATGCGGCCGACCTTGAGATCAGCAAAGATCCACTGCTGCACGCCGTCATGCGGAACACTATTGCTCCTGTGCTGATGAACGCGGGTTTTCGAGGGAATGTGATTCCTGGGTCGGCCCAGGCGACAATCAATTTCCGCACGATTCCCGGAACGAATGCCGAGGACTTGATCGGAGAGATCAAAGGTGTGATTCAGGATGATCGCGTGGAGGTGACAGTCGCGACGAGCGGGGTGTCCGGAAGGCGCACGATGACGGCCTCGTCCCAAGACACCGAGCTTTATCGCGCGTTGGTTTCGCAGTCGAAGGCCGTTTACCCGGAAGCTGCGGTGACCCCTTATTTGTTTCAGGCCGGCACCGATTCGTCCGCGTGGCGGATGCGCGGGATTCCGGTGTATGGTATCTATCCTTATCCGATCAGCGCGGAGGATTTGACGCGGATGCATGGCAACGACGAGCGCGTCAGCATTGAATCGCTTCGCACTGGCACGGAATTAATCTACAAGACCTTGCTGGACGTAGCCGCGAAGAAATAGTGATTTCAGATAGAATATCTTCGACGCCTTGAGGGCCGTGAAGATGCGGATATCGATTTGCCTACTTTCTTGTGCCGGCCTGCTGGCGCAGTCCGGTGTTCCTGACGCCAAGCACCTGATTGAAGAAAGCATTCAAGCCGAGGCTGCCAATCAAATGGCTGCCGCAAGCTGGCTTGGCCGCGAGGACATACGGCACTATACCGTGGCCGGGCGGAAGAAGAAACTGGTGGGTTGGCAGACCTATGAATCGTCGATCCTGGAAGGTCGGCCTTACTACCGGAAGATCGCGATTGATGGCAAGCCGCTATCACAAAGACAAGCCGAAGGCGAAAACCAGCGAATGGACGCGGAGTTGCAGTACCGGAGGATCACCCCGCCGAAAGATCAAGTTGCGAACGATCGGCGACTCGGATTCGGGCTGAAGCCCACGCTACTCTCTCACGAATGGAAAATGCTCCGCGGGGAAGAGGTGGGAGGAAGAAAAGTGTGGGTGGTGGCAGGCACGTTGCGACCGGATGCTTCGGCCCCGGCCGCGCGGTCGGACGGCGGATTGAGCAGTGATTTCCTGGCCTGGTTGGACCAGCAGACCAAGCTCACTGTGAGGGAAGAGCTTACGGTGCGGAATGCCTGGATGAGCCTGAGGCCCGGCGGCACCGTGATCCTGGAGTTTGATTTCAGCCACGGGCTTCGTCTGGTTTCGCGCATTCTGCTTCGGGGCGCTCCCAACGAAAAGGGAAGGTTCACTGAGACGGAGCAACTTTATTCGGGTTATAAGAAGTTCGGGGCGGTGTCGCAGATCATCGCTGAGCCGCAACCGTAGGGTTAGTTCGTCGGTTGGACTTGGGCCTGGAAGCTGACGGTGTACTCGTATCTCGTGCCGCCGAAGGACTCCTGTCAGCCTCTGGTGTCAACCTTGCCGCAAACTGTTTTTCCGTCAACCTTGCCCTCAAAGCGGTGCTCGGTGGAGGCGCCTGACGGAGACATTTTGTTGAAGATCTGGCCGGGGGCATTGATGGTCTGCTGGACGAAACTCAGCTTGCCTTCTTCTGCGAGCTAGGAAAGCGCGAAGCTGTCGCGGAGTTGGGTATCGGTGATCGCGCGGCAGAATGCTTGCACATGATCCTGACGGTCACGAAGCAATTCTCCAATCTGCCGCGTCGAACAATTCCCGAGCCTGATCCAGATCACTTTTGGCGGATATCCATACAGAAAGCTACGTTGGCGAAAATCCGCATCATTGCTCACAACTGTGTAGCCGAATCTTGCTGCGAAATCCCAGACGGCCCGATCAGGCGAACACTGAAGTCAAAGGTCTCGCAGGTGCGCCGAACTTGGCAAGACGTCGTGCAAAATCCACACGAGGTTAGGAGACAGGTTCTCGTCGAAGAGCAGGATCACGCGGGAATAGAAATCAGGCGGCGCTCGCGATCAGCCGCAAAAGCGAGGCAGGCCCGAATATCTTCGGCCGTCAAGTCCGGGAAGTCTGCAAGAATTTCGGCTTTCGTCATTCCGGAGCCGAGGTAATCCAGAACATCGTACACGGTGAACCGAAGGCCGCGAATACATGGCTTGCCACCCATCTTGTCCGGTTCAAGAGTGATTAGGCTGCGGTAGTCCGTAGTGATGCCTTTTCATTATAGTAGGGGTACACTAACGGCTGAGCCTCTTTTCATCCATCATGAACATCAAACCATCCAAAATCGTCTGTGTTGGCCGTAACTACGTCGAACATGCCAAGGAGCTCGGAAACGAGGTTCCGAAAGAGCCGCTGATCTTCCTGAAGCCGCCATCCTCGCTGATTGCGCACGGCGAGGCGATTGTCTATCCCGCCATCACTGAAAATCTCCACTTCGAAGGCGAGCTCGGCATCGTGATCGGCAAGCGGGCCAAGCATGTGAAGGCTGCCGATGCGTTCGATTACATTTACGGCTACACGTGCGTGAACGATGTTACCGCGCGGGATCTTCAACGGAAAGACGGGCAATGGACGCGCGGCAAAGGTTGCGATACCTTTTGTCCTACTGGCCCGCGCGTGGTTCCGCGCGATGAGCTGGATCTTGGCAAGGTCCGGGTCCGCACGCTGCTGAACGGCGTAGTGAAGCAGGACGCTCCGATCACGGATTTGATCTTTTCCGTGGATGTTATCATTGAATACGTCACGCAGTTTATGACCTTGGAGCCAGGCGATCTGATTGCAACTGGGACGCCTTCCGGCGTCGGGCCCATGCAACCCGGCGATACGGTTCAGGTCGAGATCGAAGGCATCGGCATTCTCCAGAATCCAGTGATCCGAGGGTGATCAATCATGAAAATATTTCTCGATACCGCAAACCTAGAAGAGCTTAAGAAAGGCGCTGCCTGGGGCATCGTCGACGGAGTTACCACTAACCCCACGCTCATCGCGCGCGAAGGCCGTCCGATTGAAGAGCAGATCGCCAAGATCTGTGAGATTGTGGACGGCGACGTCAGCGCGGAAGTGGTGAGCACAGTTGCCGCCGAAATGATTCGCGAGGGCCGGCTGCTGGCGAAGATTCACAAGAATGTAGTGGTGAAAGTTCCGCTCACCCGCGATGGCATTCTGGCCTGCTCCACTTTAAGTAAAGAAGGCATCCGTCTGAATGTAACGCTCTGCTTCACTGCGGCGCAGGCGCTGCTTGCGG
>JANYCV010000375.1 GCA_025360145.1 Acidobacteriaceae bacterium | reverse complement strand
TTTGAATACCTTGCCCTTCATATTGGCACGAACATATTTGATTGCGTCTTCGATCCTGTCAGGGATGCGCTCCTGAGAAATGACGCTTCACTTTCCCCCCACCGAATCGAGTGGAAGCGTGGGCCGAAGGTGGATCCCTTCCACGGTCTCATTGTCGAGCGAAAGCCATCATATGTCGTTGTCCAGATCCGGTTTTTCAGCGAAGTCATCTACCGGGTTCACTTCCCCCAGCTGACACCTGGCGAGGCCTTCCAGCGATACCAGTACACACACGACTTGATCCAGGGGACCGAGCGCTGTCAAAATCTGTAGCCGACGCGTTACCCTGTCGTGCGTCATTAGGGTGTCTGCCGAACCGGAGTTGGCACCCTGTTATTTCCTAAGACGTTGCTGAACTGGGAGATAGCAAGGGAAGGCACGCTAATCGATCTACGCCCTCGCTGCGGCTGAGCCGCCTTCTCGTACCACAGGCGCTTCCCCAATTCTGCGTTCGGTCCGGGGAGTTCTCAAGAATGCGGACATCGAAGAGTACCGGAAGCATCTGACGGGGAAATATCGATAAAAAGAATCCTCTTCGATACCAATGTTGTTCTGGACGTTTTGCTTGATCGGCAACCAGCACCTTCTCCGGCGTAGGCACCGTGGCCGATGCGGGCAGGTGGTCTACGATCTCGGTAAGGAAGAAAGGCTCAGTTGTGTATTCGCGGATTTTCTGGGAATAACCATCGTCGATCTTCTGCGGAGTAGAGGGGGCGGGGACTTTCTTCGCTTTCGGGGCGGCGACCGCAATAAGCAGAGCGGCTGACAGCACCACTGCCAGCGAAAATACAAATCTCATGTCTAGCTCCGTCTTCGGACTTTATTGCCGCCGCCCAGCAAGCCGAGATCGATGATCACTGCGACAAACAACACGACAAGGAATATAGTGTCATGCGGTTGATGCATGTTAGCAAGGAAGGTATAGGTGATCAAAGTGAACGGGAGAAACAGAAACCCCAGCAGCGGCATGAGGACGGAGTTATATACGCCAGTGAAGAAAGAGGTGAAAAGGTAAAGCAGCGCGATGGCAATGCGCGGAAAAGCCACAATCAAAATCGCTAAGAAACAAGGCATCGAGTCGGCTCCTTTCGATATCATAGAGCATCGCCCTATGACAACCGTCACTCATTTGGAATGCAGTGTTTGCGCCAAGCGCCGGGAAGCCGGCCAGATTCACAATTTATGCGAGTGTGGCGGACCGCTGCTGGTCCGCTACGATCTGGCCAAGGCTCGAGACCAACGGCCCACGGCTATCAACAGTATGTGGCGATACGGCGCGGTGCTGCCGGTCGAGTCCGAGGCGAACATCGTTTCGCTGGGCGAAGGGATGACGCCGCTGGTGCGGACGGCGAGGCTGGGCAAGCGCGTCGGTGCGGGCGATCTGTGGGTGAAGGACGAAGGACTAAATCCTACCGGGTCGTTCAAGGCCCGCGGCTTATCGTGCGCGGTTTCGATGGTGAAGGAACTGGGCATCCGGAAAGTGGCTATCCCGTCGGCCGGAAATGCCGCGGGCGCGATGTCGGCCTATGCGGCGGCGGCCGGCGTGGAGGCACATATCTTCATGCCTCGTGACGTCCCGCAATCGAACTTCATCGAATGCATGGCAACCGGCGCGCACGTCACGTTGGTGGATGGACTCATCAGCGATTGCGGTAAAATTGTCGCCGCGCGCAAAGATGCCGAGGGCTGGTTCGACGTGTCTACGTTGAAAGAGCCGTACCGTATCGAAGGCAAGAAGACCATGGGATACGAGCTGGCCGAGCAGTTCGATTGGAAACTGCCCGATGTCATCTTCTATCCGGCGGGCGGCGGCGTTGGCTTGATCGGCATGTGGAAGGCGTTTGAAGAGATGGAAGCCATGGGGTGGATCGCGGCGGGCAAGCGCCCGAAGATGATTGCGGTGCAGGCGGAAGGCTGCCAGCCGGTGGTTCGCGCGTTTGAGCGCGGCGAAGACCGCACCGAGTTCTGGGATAACGCCTACACCGTGGCCAGCGGCCTGCGCGTGCCGAAACCCTTGGGCGACGTACTGATGTTGAAGGCGATTCGGGATAGCGGCGGTTGTGCCATTGCGGTGACCGACAGCGACATGCTGGATGCGGGAATCGAACTCGCCTCGGACGAAGGAATGTTTGCGGCTCCCGAAGGGGGAGCGTGCGTCGCGGCACTGAAGCAGTTGCTGGCGTCCGGATTTCTAAAACCGGAAGAGCGTATCGTGATTTACAACACCGGGTGCGGCTTGAAATATCTGGAAGCGTACTCCACTCGCTATCCGCGGCTGGCGGGCGGGGAAGCCGATAAGCTGGGCGGTTTGATCACTCCCCATTGAAAATTCTATGTCACGCATCATTCGCTGTTCTTTGATTCAGGCAACGAACGTAGCGGCGTCCCATCTTCCGCTGGCCCAGATCAAGCAGGCCATGATCGATAAGCACCTGGAATATATCCGTCAGGCGGCCGAAGCCGGTGCGCGGATCGTCTGTCTGCAGGAGATTTTCTACGGTCCGTATTTTTGTGCGGAGCAGGAAACACGCTGGTACGATACCGCCGAAGCGGTACCCGATGGCCCGACGATCCGGCTGATGCAGGATGTGGCGCGCAAGCATAAAGTGGCTCTAGTCGTGCCTGTTTATGAAGTGGAGCAGCAGGGTGTCTACTACAACACCGCCGCGGTGATTCACAACGACGGCAGTTATCTGGGTAAGTACCGTAAGACGCATATCCCGCATGTGGCGCCGGGCTTCTGGGAGAAGTTCTACTTCCGTCCGGGGAATCTGGGCTTTCCGGTCTTCGATCTCGGTTTCGCAAAGATTGGCGTTTACATCTGTTACGACCGGCACTTTCCGGAAGGAGCGCGGGCGCTGGGGCTGAACGGTGCGGAGATCGTATTCAATCCTTCGGCAACGGTGGCGGGGCTCAGCGAATATTTATGGAAGCTGGAGCAGCCGGCGCACGCGGTGGCAAACGGCTATTTCATCGGCGCGATCAACCGGGTGGGTGTGGAGGCGCCGTGGAACATCGGTGAGTTCTACGGAACCAGTTATTTCTGCGATCCGCGCGGCCAGGCTCATCTTCTACAGTCAGCGGGATAATTTGTTCGCAAGTGATTGATTTCCGGTGAGGGCATGGGTCCGAACATGAAATCCTAGTGACACAACGGTATCCGTGAATACGTAATAGTGCCTTGCATTATGGCGTCCATGTGT
>JANYCV010000372.1 GCA_025360145.1 Acidobacteriaceae bacterium | reverse complement strand
TGGTTGTGTCGCAACTCCAACTCTACTCGGCTTTACCCGTCCTGCCTCATTTCAGCCCTCTGCCCTCCCGCTCGCTACACCTGTGGCTCGTGGATTATTATTTGTCTTGGACAGCAGTGACTCAAACGCCACTAATGTGTCGCTCGGCAGTACAGGCTACAGCAATAACGCGACAAGTTCGGGTTACTCGAGTTATTGGAATGCAATATGGACCAGATGGACGCAAGTTCCACCGGGATCCCGAATTTTCGCCACTAATACGGTTGGCGCGACGCCTCAGAAGGCTTCGGGCGCGGCTAACGGATTAATAACGTCGTTCATAATTCCTGCTGGCATCTCTAAGTCGGCCTGCCGCACGTTAACGGGCCAATGCATCCGATATGAAATGATCTTACTCGACGGAAGCTCGTCCGGCATTGTTGAAACGGTTATTCCATAGTAGTCAGCGGCTATCGGAATCGGAAGCGCATCCGGGTTCTGTTAGCATAAGATTCCGGATGACACATGACGGTACTTTGCGAACGATAGCTCGGAGTAGCGTCGCGGAGGCATCTTGAAGTCCCGCAAGCAAGCTGTTAAGCCTGTCGAGACTGGGAGAAAAACTGTAAAGCCCGTCATCAAGGCGAGAAAGTCCGTGCTGCCGGTCGCCGGTGCAATCGGTATTCTATTTCTCCTCAACCTGTTTATTTTCCGCGATCATTGGCACGGACTGGCGACATTTCCCTGGGACTTTCCGCAGGCCTACTACGCATTTACTGGGTATTGGATAACCTCAATGCAAATGGGGGAGTGGCCGCACTGGATTCCTTATCAGTCTCTTGGGTATCCATCTGCCCTGAATCCGCAGCTCGATTTGTTCTATTTTCCTTTCTGGATCTTCGTTATTTTTCGCATTCCCTATACATTACACGCTGCCACCGTGCTGCAAGTGCTTCACGTTCTGTTCGGGTCGGTCGGTTTTCTGCTATTTGCCCGGCGTTGTTTTCGATCGAACGGCGTTGCCTTGTGCGGCGCGCTGGCCTTCGCTCTTTTCGGCGGCTTCTATACGAACGCGGAACACGCCGATGTGATTCGCGCCTTCTCCTGGGTTCCATGGATCTTTTGGGCGCTCCTCTTCGACGAGGAACCGATTGACCGCACCTTTGGACGCTGGCGCATACGCACCCGGCTGCGTGGACCCAACCTTTTCCTGCCACTGATTGTTTGCGGTTTCATAACCGGCGCATACCCAGGTTCCTTCATCGCCGGTCTATTGATCGCCGCAGTGTTCATCCTTGCGCAGACCGGTGCCCTCGCATGGCGTTTCCGTGATCGCTCGTCCTGGTGCGACGGTTTGGCGCAGACCGGGCAATTGCTGCTCGCCATAGGAATGGCGCTCGTATTTCTGCTGCCCTGCGCCTATGTGAGCCGGGAATTGGTGCGCACTCAGGATTTCGATACGCTTGGCCGGCGTTTCCTCACCGTCCCTAGTTTGTATCACCTGTTTCTCCCCTCCAATTTCCTGGCGGTTGGAGGCGATTTCACTATGGAAGGAATGCAGCTTCCCGTTCTACTTCTATTGCTGGTCCCACTGGTTCGTGCCAGGACTACTTTGCTGATCCCGGTGCTGACCACAGCCGCCCTTTCTGCCGTAATGTGCCTGCATGAGCTGATTCCGATACGTTCGGTAGTTACGTCGATACTGCCTCCGCTGCGCCTGTCCCGCTTTCCGGCGGGAGATTTTCGGCTATACATCTACATCGGGGTGTTAACGTGCGCGTTATCGGGCCTCCAACAATTGCTCGAAAACAAAGGAGGTGTCTGGCGAAATTCCCTCAAAATAGCCGCCGCTGGGTTCGTGCTGGCGATGCTGTGCCTCTATCGGATAAAACATCCGGACCCGACCATCGACGGGCCATACATCTACATCTGGATGTTGCGCGATGGAGTGAACTGCGGCGTGCTCCTTATTGGATACCTGATCCTTTCGCGGACGAATTGGCTTCGTCCAGCCGGAGCGTATGTCCTGGCGATCGCTTGTGTCTATACCACGCTACCGGTGATCGGCCAGATGAAGGTTGCCTGGCATGACCCGCAGGCCAAAATAAGCCTCTATGCAACACAGGGGTCATCGCTGATGAGCGCCAACAAGCGGCTACCGGTGGAGCAAGTCTTCAAGCGGCGGGAAGCCCAGCGCCCCCCACGCCGTACAAACGAGGTTTTGAGCTGGCAGGGTTATTTGGATGGCAGCTATATAAGTACGGACAAGGTTGGCACGCTATCAATCAGCCAACAACGTTTGCTGGTGAACCCTTCCTTGCGCGAAATCGCCATGGCTCCGGGCACCATAGTACAGGTTGCCTGCATCGCGGATATTTGTGAGTCCCCTCAGCCCGCGGATGTTTCCCTGTCAGGCCAAGCTTCGGCTGGAAGTACGGTGCAATACAGCCGCAATTTCGTTGTTTATCGAGTGAG
>JANYCV010000305.1 GCA_025360145.1 Acidobacteriaceae bacterium | reverse complement strand
CGAAGAACGCCTGTTGAAGCTACAGCGGGTAACTCAGATGGTGGGCGAACTACAAGCACGGATCGCCGAGCCGAACCTGGTCGCCGAGGAGAGGTTAACGCAAATTCGCGAATTAACCATCCATATTCGTCACCAGGAAACGGCCGCAGCCGACCGGCTGGCAGACATTGAGCGGATCAATGCGGTTATCGAATCCCAGAAAGCGCGAGTGCAGGAACTTAAAAATGAGTCAGCGGAGCGGTTGGAACAGATTCATATCCTGACCCGGAACGTGACTGAACTGCAACATCGCGTGGGGCAGCCCGATCCCGTTGCCGAGGCGCGTTTGGCCGACATTCTCAAGTTGACCGCGCACATCCAGTCCATTGAGCAGGCACTTGGGGATGTGAGCCAGGCGGCCGAGGACCGCATGAAGATCATCGACGAGATACGGGAAAGCGCGTCCTACCGCTACGGTTTCCTGCCGCTCTCGCGGCTGGGCGCCGCACTGCGCTGATTATCAGCGAACGGCCATGCCTGCCTTTTCTGCGTGCATCACGTATTCTTCGTACGGTCCCTTGAAGTCTTCAATGGCGCCATCCTGGAAATGCCAGATTCTGGTAGCCACTTCGTCAATCAGATCGTGATCGTGGGTTACCAGAAACACCGTGCCCTCATACTTCTGCAGCGCCACGTTCAGCGCGTTGATGGCCTCCAGATCCAAGTGGTTCGTCGGTTCATCGAATATCAGAAGATTCGGCTTTGAAAGCATCAGTTTGCAGAACAGCAGCCGCGCCGCTTCACCACCCGACAGTGCTTGCGTTGGCTTCATCCCTTCCTCGCCGCGGAAGAGCATTTGCCCCAGCAATCCGCGAATTTCCTCTGCCGAGGCCTGCGGGTCGAACTGGTGCAGCCAATCGTAGGTGGTCATCCCCTTTTCGATGGCCCCCTGATGATCCTGCGCAAAATAGCCGGGAGCCGCTTCGTGACCCCATGTCACTTTCCCGGAGTCGATCCCGGCCGGGTCCATATCAAGGCCCGGCGCATTGGCCAGCAGGGCCTTGATGAGCGTGCTCTTACCTGTGCCGTTACGTCCCACCAGCACTACTTTCTCGCCGCGCATCACAGTGGCCGAGAAATTGTTGGTGACCTTCAGATCTCCGTATGCTTTCGAGACGCCCTCGAATTCCAGCACATGCTTGCCCGAGGGCCGCTTGGGTTCGAACTTGAT
This sequence comes from Acidobacteriaceae bacterium, assembly GCA_025360145.1. Taxonomy (GTDB): domain Bacteria; phylum Acidobacteriota; class Terriglobia; order Bryobacterales; family Bryobacteraceae; genus JANXXV01. The sequence goes on along the minus strand of JANYCV010000305.1, from coordinate 9,980 downwards.
GTACGGGCGGGCGATATTGGATCTCGCCAACTCACTGGTTTGCAGCCGCTCCACTTCTTTACGGCGCGATGTCACCTGGCTGGACCGTGTTCCGGCGGAGAACCGCTGAATGAACTCGTTCAACTGGGAGATTTTCTTTTCCCGCTGAATGTTTTGACTCTCAATCCGCGACCGTACCTGCGTTTTCTGCATCACCATGTCGTCGTAGCCGCCGGTATAGGTGATGATGGTTTCGTAATCGATGTCCGCCGTGTGCGTGCAGACGCTGTTCAGAAAGTGGCGATCGTGCGAGATGACGATTACTGTGCCGTTGTAATCGTTGAGAAACGATTGCAGCCAGTGGATCGAATCAAGATCGAGATAGTTGGTAGGCTCATCCAGCAGCAACGCCTGCGGATTTCCGAACAGCGCCTGCGCCAGCAGCACCCGGACTTTCTGGCCGCCCTGGATTTCGCTCATCTTGCGCTCGTGCAAGGAATCCGGGATGTCCAGCCCTTGCAGCAGAATCGCGGCATCGCTCTCCGCGGTGTAACCTTCTTCTTCGGCGACAGTTCCTTCCAGTTCGCCCAACCGCATGCCGTCTTCGTTCGTCATGTCCGGTTTGGAATAAATGAGCTCACGCTCTTCAAGAGCAGCCCATAGTCCCGGATTGCCCATGATCACCGTGTCTATCACCCGGTATTGATCGAACGCGAACTGATCCTGCCCCAGGACGCCCATCTTCTTAGGCCGTACGACGACGCCCTTCTGCGGTTCCATCTCGCCGCTCAGTAATTTCATGAACGTAGACTTGCCTGAGCCGTTCGGTCCGCTAAGCCCGTAGCGCCGGCCCGCGACGAACGCGGTGGCCACATCCTCGAACAGGATCTTCGCGCCGTAGCGCATTGTGATATTGTTAACGGAAATCATTCTAAACTTCTATGGTAGCGTGCCGAAGTGCGCGCCATGCATTATCCCAGGTAAGCTGCTCCTCGTAAAGCCTGCGGCCGTTTCGCGCCAGCCGGTTGCTTAAGTCACTTGAGGCAAGCACCGAACTGACTGCTTCCGCGAATTGCGCCGGGGTATTCGCGATTAACAGATGCTCCCCGTGACGGCAAGGTAACCCCTCCGCGCCCAAAGATGTGGAGACCACAGGCAAACCAGCCGCCCATGCTTCGATGATCTTGATGCGCGTGCCGCTGCCGGATAGCAGCGGCACCACGGCGAGCTTAGCGGAAGCTAACTCTTCCACGGCGTTTTCCACCGGCCCTGTCACGCGGATTCGAACATCCCCCGTCAGACGCCGCTTGATCTTTTCGTGGTTTTTCCCCATCAGCCGCCATGCCAGCCCCGGCCACCGGTCGCGAAGAAGCGGCCAGATGTTCCGGTGAAAGTGGGAAACGGCGGAGATGTTCGGATGGTATTCCAGATTGCCGGAAAAGACAATTTCATTGGCCTTTTCGCGTTGCGGCAACATAACCAGCGGGATGGTATTCGGACAGACCGTAACCTTCGCGCCGTTTGCACAGCCACTCAGAGCGGCGGCATCGTCCTGAGAGGACACCAGCAACATCGAGAACGCCTGCAATAGCTCGCTCTCCAGCCGGCGGCACGATAAAGCGAACCGGTTCAACAGCATCGATTCGGGCCACGCGGCCGCCTGTCCGCAGCGCGCCAGCAGAACGGATTCCACGTTATGTAAATCCAGAATCACGCGGTCGCTGTGCCGGTGTACCAACGCGCCGTAGCCGGCACACCAAAAGTGCTCGATGATTGCCAACGAGTAGCGGCAGCCTTTTAGGGCGGCAGCGATGTTGGCGTCGAATCCGGAAAACCGGTCCACCAGCGGGGGAATGCCTTTGGCGAACCGGCGGAAGTTGCGCAGCGCCCGGGCATGCAGGTCTCTCGAATGAAACGGCAGATCGATCACTGTGATGTTCTTCACCAGGCCCGCCGGGAACTTTGGAATAGGGTCCGCCGCGCCCGGTTCCCGGAACACGATGACGTCGACATCGTAGCTTTGCGCGAGAAATTCCAGGATCGAAGCCGAACGCATCGGCCCGCCGCCGGCCACCGGGTATGGCGCCTCGGGGGTGAGAAAGAGCGCGGCCGGCCTATCGATCGAACCTGCGAATCGCTTCGACATAGACCTCCCGCGTCAGAACCGCTGTATGACGCCAACTGAACTGCGCCGCGCGCTGTAACGACTGCGCTCTCCGGTATTGTAGTTGCTCTGGATGCGTCAACAGCGCTTCCATTTGCGCCGCCCAGCCGGCGTCGTCCTTAGCTGTGACATGGATGGCGGCGTTTGCCGATACTTCCAGAATGGCGGGATCGCACGAAGTTACCACGGCCGCTCCGCAGCTCATCGCTTCCAGCACGGGCAGTCCGAAGCCCTCATACAGCGACGGGTACAAAACCGCCACCGCATTGCTAAACAGCCCCGGCAGGTCCGAATCGGGAACCTCGCCAAGAATTCGCAGACCCGGTTCCTCTGGCAGGGCGGGGAAGTCGCTCCGCCTTCTGCCGGCGAGCACCAACGAAACCGCATGGTGTTCCCGCACGCGACGCCACGCTGAAAGCACCGTGGGGATGTTCTTACGCGGTTCCAGCGTGCCCACGTAAAGAAAATACGGTGTTGCTTCGGAATCGCCAGGTTCCACCGGCTTCATCCAACAAGGCGCCGCCTCCGGGATGGCGACGATCCGGCCGGGATCAATCCCAAATCGCTCGATGGCCTGCTGCCGTACGGCTTCGCTGGGAGTAATTATCATTGTGGCCCGTCCCGTCCGAATGAGGAAAGGCGTACGGACCCGCACCCGATCCGCTGCGTGGTGCCATCCCGCGTCCATCCACGGCGAGAGATCGTGAAGGGTCATCACGCTGGGATGCAGCGCCAGGTAGGGCACGGAGAAATCGGTGCCATGGAATAAATCGATACCCAACCGCGACATTTCCCGCTGTACGCCAACCAACCACCACCGCCGCTCGAACGCATTCTGAGGATGGCTGGTCCCAAGCGCCAGATTGCGCGGCTTCACGCCCGAAAACCGGAACGGCTGATCGGAAATCAAGTGACAGCGGTCTTCCGGGAACTCCTGCGCCACGGCCCGCGCCAGTTCCTCGGTGTAGCGGCGCACCCCTCCCGTCGATACACTGAGGGGAGTTGCATCAAGCGCTATTTTCATACACCAGGACTCTGACAATTTAGAGGAATCGATGAAAAATCAAAATTCCTACGTCGCTTTCATTGTCGGGCATCTCTCCCCTTTGGGCGAAATTACTGCGAAAAGCATGTTCGGGGGGCACTGTCTCTATTGCAATGGTACGGTGTTCGCGCTCGTTGCAAGCCACACTCTCTATCTGAAGGCCGACAGCGTGAACCAACCGAAGTTTGAAGAACGCGGGCTCAAACCCTTCCATCCCTTCGACCGCCCGGAAGCCGTAATCCGCTACTTCACCGCGCCGCCCGAAATCTTTGAAGATCGGGAGGCCATGAAACAGTGGGCCGGAGGTGTGATCGAAGCGGGCCGGCGTTCCAGCAAGCCGAAGAAGCGTTAGCCGAGAATATCCAGAGCCGCCTGCAACTCGCTGCGCGTGTGTGCATCGCCGGTCCTGGCGGTCACCTCGATTCCCTTTTCGTAGATCGCCCTGGCATCCTCCAGGCGTCCCAGTTTCTCAAGAGTTCTGCCGCCGTGAAAGTAACCGGCAGCGTAGTTCGGATTAGCCGCCAGCAGTTCCTGGTATTCGCTCACGGCCTGTTCCAGCTCGCCGGCATTCGCGTATTCGGTCGCCAATCCGTAACGGAGGAATGCATCTGCCGGGCTCTTGGCAACCATGTCCTTCAGTATCTCGAGTCGTGTGGGCATTCTGACCCCATGTTAATATACCCGCAATGCCGTGTCCGTATTTTTGTCCGCAGGCTCCCGCGCCCGCGAGCGGCGACCCGCCACCAGCCAGGATGCCGCTCGGCTTGTTGTACGAAGGCGATTGCCATGCGGATCCGGGTAACAAGAGAACCGCGGAAAGGAAGATGCTCAGAGACCGCTGCAACTTCGGCTACGGGCACGGGCATTGTGCCAGCTTTCCGGCAGATTCGGAAGCCGACGCGGTTCGTTTCTCGCTCTCCGCAAACCGGGAACTGGTCTGGATACTGGAAAAGGATTTCTCGCCCGTCCGGCATGGCCGCATTCAGGACGCGGACTCCATAGTGAGAAAGCAAGCTGAGGTGTTTCTCGAAAATTATGAACGATACATTAAGCGGACGTCCGGTCCGTGAATCGATTTCCGAGTACTTCGAAATCGCGCTTCCGAACGACGCGAACCCGCTCGGCAACCTGCTGGGCGGCAGAGTAATGCATCTGGTGGATCTGGCGGGGGCCATCGCCGCGGCCAGGCACTCGCGGAATGCCGTGGTCACCGCCTCCGTCGATCACATGACGTTTCTGCACCCGGTCCACATCGGCGAGCTGTTGATTTTGAAATCGGCGGTGAACCGCGTCTTCCGCACGTCCATGGAGGTGGGCGTAAAGGTGTGGGTGGAAAATTTGAGCACCGGACTCATCAGGCACACTTCGTCTGCCTATTTGACGTTTGTCGCGCTCGATTCAAAAGACAACCGCGTTCCGATTCCACCCGTCATCCCGGAAACCGAAGAGGAGTTTCGCAGATTCGAAGAGGCTGGCGGCCGCCGCGAGTACCGGCTGGCCCTGAAAGCAAGAACGGTCAAGCCCTAGCGTAGTGTCCAGGAAATCTGAGCAAAGCGCACTCGGCCCGCGAATCCAATGCGCGTGCATCGGTGTTCATCCGAAGGCCATTTAACCGCTGATAAACGCCGATATGCGCGGATTTTGGAGTGCCCCCCAGGATGAGACATGGGCAGCTAATATCTACACCTTATGCATGTACTTGATGTTTTGCTTGAAAATCAGCAGATTCGGACCTTCCTCCCGATTCACCTTCAGAGAACCCTTGTCATACCACTCGATGATTCCGTGAAGTGTCTCGCCGTCCTTCAGCACGATGACCATCGGCGTCTTGGACTGCATCTGTTTCATGTAGTAAAAATTCTCCGCGTTGGTCTGATCTGGCGGAGTGGCTTTCTTAGGACTGCGACGGGGGATCATTTGATCTTTTAGCTCCGTCAGTGACGGACGAATTAGCTTACGATTGCCACCTTCCACGAACACTCCCCTTATGAAAAGTAGTTATGATGACTGCTTTGACGAGACATTCGGCATGGAAGACTTTTTCGTGTCTCTGACTTATCGTTTATTAGTATCACAGTGAGCCCGGCGCCGCAAGCAACGTCACCGATCTTGCAGATCCAACACCAGCGAATCCAGCGCAAGGCCCTTCTGGATATTCCGCCGCAACAGGTCCACCAATTCGTCCAATTTTTTCACCGCGGCACGTATCCACTCGAACGAAATTGCCGAAGCGACGGCCGCCAGATCCTTGCGCAGATCGGTGTTTCGAATCTCGCCCGCGTTCTGTTGAAGAATCAACAAATCTTCCAGCAGGATGTACAAAATGTGAAGGTAGAATTCCAATTTTTCCGACTTACTGGCATTCAGCGATTCCGATAGCTTCGCCCAACGTGCGAATGGCGCTAGTTTCGCCGCCACCTGCAACAGAGTCAACATAGCGGCCCGGCGTTTATCGTAAACTTCCAGATCGATCGATGTCGCCATTCCAGGGCATCCCGCCGCCAGGGCCAGCCGCCGTTCCTGGTCTTTCAAGTCGCGAGAGAGGGCGAACTGGCGCATCTCTTCTTTGTCCAATCGCCGCATTTGCAGCGGCACCGCCCGCGAGCGAATCGTGGGCAGAAGATCGTAGGCATTCTCGGCCGTCATGAAAATGATCAGGTGATCCGGCGGCTCTTCCAGGGTCTTCAACAGCGAATTCGCAGCCTGTTCATTGGCCCGGTCGATCCGGTCGATCAGAAACACGCGCCGCTTCCCCTTCAGCGGCTTGAATTGCGCCCGCTCTTTCAGCAACCGCATCTGTTGGATCGAGATTTGACGCAACGGACCTTCGGGCGGGAAAGTCAGAAAATCCGGATGCGAGGCGAACACCAGCGGATCGTCGGAACGTTTGTCGGAAGCCCACTTTTCCCGGTCCGCGAGGATGGCGATGTTGGCGGGCAGGCTCAGGTCGTCCTGCTCTACTTTGCGTTCACCACCCAGGATGGCGCTGGCAAATCGGCGCGCCAGCGTGGCCTTACCCACCCCTTCCGGACCCGAGAGCAAAATCGTCTGGGGGATTCGCTCGCGCTCCATCATTTGCCTGAGCGTGGTGATGGCGTCCGGATTCCCGAAAAAATTCTCAAACACGATGGACTGTCTCCCAGATCCTGGCGGCGATAGTCTTCCGGTCCGCCCGGCCATCGATGACTTTGATGCGGCCGGGTTCCATTTCGGCCAGCTTCAAATACTCCTGCCGGACCCGGTGGTGGAATTCCACCGCCTGCTCATCCATCCGCCGTTCGTCTTTGTCTTCGATCAACCGGTTGCGCGCGTGTGCCCGTTCCAGGCTGGTATCCAGGTCGATGTCGAGATAGATCGTCAGGCCGGGCAGCAGTCCGCGGCAGGCAATCTGGTGAAGCGCCATCACCACCTCGCGGCCAAGACCGCGCGCCGCGCCCTGATAGGCGAGCGTGGAGTCGGTAAACCGATCCGACAGAACCGTGGCGCCCCGATCCAGCGCGGGCAAGATCCATTCGTCGACATTCTGCGCCCGGCACGCAAAGTACAGCAGCATCTCCGCGGTGGGGGAAAGTTCCTGGTTCGTCGAATCCAGCAGGATGCTGCGAATCTGCAAGCCGATCCGGGTGCCGCCTGGCTCGGCGGTCTCCAGAACGTCCTGCCCTTCGGCGCGAAGCTTCGCCGCAAGCAGCCGCATCTGCGTACTTTTTCCGCAGCCGTCGGTTCCTTCAAAGCTGATGAAGCGTCCGCGAACGTCAGTCGTAGACATAATGGAGAACGGCCTTCAAATCCTCCCAGGCTTCTTTCTTTGCGTTCTGATTGTAGGGCCGCAGCAGATAGGACGGGTGGTAGGTCACCATCACCGGGATGTCGCGCCACTTGTGCCAATTTCCGCGCAATTTGGTGACGCCTTCCTTGGTGCCCAGCACCGCCTTCGCGGCCGTGGACCCCAGGGCGCAAATCGCCTTCGGCCGTATGGTGGAAAGCTGCCGGAACAGAAACTGGCCGCAAATCTCCATCTCATCCGGCTGCGGCACGCGATTTTCCGGGGGCCGGCACTTCACCACGTTGCAGATGTAGACGTCGTTCCGCGTGATGATAATTCCTTCCTTCTTCGCGGTGCCGTCGATCATCTGCGTAAGAAGCTGTCCGGCCCGTCCGATAAACGGCAGTCCCTGCGCGTCCTCATCAGCCCCCGGGCCTTCTCCCACGAACACCAGCCGGGCCTCTTCATTGCCTGAGCCGAATACGATCTTGTTTCGCGCTTCGCACAGACGGCAGCGTTTGCAATCGCCGATATCCTCGCGGATTTTCGCTAGCGTGTCGTTCTCCGGAGCCAGACCGGGCAGTACGGGCGGTAAGCTCACAGTGGGTTTCACGATTACGGGCGCTTTCTCCCGGACGTAGAGATCCTTCACGCCAAGGTCTTTGTAAAATTCCAAATATTGACGAAGTTCGCCGGGATTCATGACAGCCGTTGGAGCAGAGCGTGATCGAAAATCTGGTCGGCGATCTCGCGCTTGGGTGCTCGGGCCAAGTGAACCGGATCGCCCGTCCTAGTGACCAGCACCACTTCATTATCGTCGGACTCGAAGCCAATATCTTCGCGATTCACCAGGTTGGCAACCACCATATCGCAATTCTTGGTTTTCAGCTTGCGGCGCGCCTCTTCGATCAGGTTCTGCGTCTCGGCCGCAAAGCCGATCAGCAACTGATCCGTCTTCTTCTTGCCCACCTCCGCCAGAATGTCCGGCGTGGGGTCGAGTTCCAGCGAAAACCGTGTTGCCGTCTTTTTCACTTTCTGGTCCGGCACCGCGGACAGGTGATAGTCGGCCACCGCGGCGGCTTTCACGACAATGCTGGATTGCGCCAGGTTCCGCATCACCGCCTCGCGCATCTCACACGCGGTCTTGACGCGCACCAGAGTCACTCCGGCGGGCGGGGCTAAATTCACGGGCCCGGAGATCAGGATCACCTTCGCGCCGCGCACAGCGGCGGCTTCCGCGATCGCGTAGCCCATCTTGCCACTCGACCGGTTCGAAATATACCGGACTGGATCGAGCGGTTCCTGCGTGGGCCCTGCCGTCACTATCACAATTTCGCCTTCCAGATCCCGGCGAACCTTCATCACCGCGTCCGCGATGTCGTCGGGCTCGGCCAGACGGCCCGGACCGGTAGTTCCGCAAGCGAGCAAACCATCCGCCGGCTCCACGATCACATGCCCACGGCTACGCAAGATCTCAATATTCTGCCGCGTCGCCGGATGGTTCCACATGTTCGTATTCATCGCGGGCGCAAGCACAATGCGCCCCGTGAACGCCAAATATAAGGTGGAAAGAAAGTCGTCGGCGAGGCCGTGTGCAAATTTGGCGAGAAGATCGGCGGTGGCCGGCGCCACCACCAGGGTGTCGTGATCCTGCGCCACACGGATGTGTTCTACCGCACTGGAAAGCGTGTCCTCGGGAGAATTCGATGACCATAAGCCAGTGATGACCTTGCGGCCGGTAAGAGCTGCGAACGTAAGCGGCTGGACGAACTGCTGCGCGGCGGATGTCATTACCACTTCCACCATGCACCCTCGCTGCTGCAGAACGCGCACAAGCTCGGCTGCCTTGTAGGCCGCAATGCCGCCGCCAACGCCGAGCACTACTCTCATGATTTATGCGTTCTTCAGCGCAATGGCAGCGTCGCGAATCGGATCGTCGTACTTCACCAGGCCCCGGCGCACTTCTTCCATCGCGGCTACCGTCGGCTTCTTAGACGTGCTGGGTAAGAACGATCTTGCCCCGCCCTGCAACTGCCGGGCGCGCTTGGCGGCGACGATAATGAACCGGTAGGTGCTGGTCTCCGGGTCGTCCGGGATGGAGTGCATCGCGTTCTTCGGTAATGGGTCGTACATACTTTGATACCTCTCTGGTTACTGAAATGACGCTAAAATCGACCGCACCTGATCTTCTACTTTTCTTCGCCGGACTCGTTCCGCCTTCACGATAGCCGCCAGCGTATCTACCGACCGCTCCAGATCGTCGTTAACCAGCACATAGTCATAGCTGGTGTAACTCCGGATCTCATCGGCAGCTTCTCGCAAACGCCGCTGTATCACGGTTTCAACGTCTTCCGAGCGCACGCGCAAACGATGCTCCAAAATCTCTCTGGAAGGGGCAAGGATGAAAATACTGATCGCATCCCCAATCGACTCCTTCAATTGTCTCGCACCTTGAACGTCGATGTCGAGTACCAGATCTTTGTGCTCGGCGATGGCGCGCTCCAAAATGCCCCGGTGCGTGCCGTAGTAGTTGCCGAAAACCTCGGCATGCTCCAGAAATTCGCCGCGGCGGATTCGTGTCTCGAAGTCCTCCCGGCTGATGAAATGGTAGCTCTGCCCGTCCACCTCAGCTCCGCGAGGTTTCCGGGTGGTATACGACACCGAAAACAGCAGGTTGGGGTCTGAAGTGAGCAGGCGGCCGACGAGTGTCGATTTGCCGGACCCCGATGGGGCGGAAATGATGAAAACGGATGTCATTCGATGTTTAGGGCCTGTTCCCGGATCTTCTCGATATCGGACTTGGCGGCCAAGGCCAGTTCCGTAATTCCCAGCCCACCCTCTCCAATTCCGGACGTTTTGGAGAGGATGGTGTTTGTTTCCCGGTTCATTTCCTGCAGCAGGAAATCCACCTTCTTGCCCGCGTCGCTTTCCTTGCTCAGAATTTCCGCCAGTTGGACGGCGTGAATCTTCAAGCGGGCGGTCTCCTCACCGATGTCGGTGCGGTCGGCCAGCAACGCTGCTTCCTGCGC
>JANYCV010000284.1 GCA_025360145.1 Acidobacteriaceae bacterium | reverse complement strand
CGGCCATGAATACAAAAGTATAAACCTGATCGCGTGAGATCTCTTCCAGATTGAGCACCTCGATGATATGAATTCCGGATTCCACCAGCAGATGAACGTGGACAGGCATGGCTGGGTTCGGCGAAAGCTCCAGGGCCACCGTATCCGATCCGGCGGCGAACACACCGCGCGAACTGAGCCAGCGCGCACCTTCGATTGCGATCCCAGGGCAATGTGTCTCTGAAATGTAACGAGCAGCGTCTTCGTAGAAGCGCGCCCATCCGGTACGCATCAGCACCACATCGCCTTGTTGAACGGTCACACCCTGTTCGCGCTCTGCTTTTTCCAGATGCTCCGGCGTGATGGCGAAATCCTTCGGCAATGCTTCTACCTCCTGCTGTGCCGCGATATCCAGTAATACGCCTCGCCGCAGAATCGGCGCCACCGTGTCAACTGAATGATGATTCACTCCGCCACCGTAGGATTGAATGGGTTCCACGGCAGTGCCACCGAAGAGCTTACCGCCACACGAAAAGTGATTCAGCGCGTCGATATGTGTACCCACGTGTCCGCCCATGGAAATGGAATCGGCTGCAGAACTCATTCCGCCCGGCCCGACATAGTCTCCGTGCTTTTTCGTAAGACCGAAAAGGAACGGCGGATGCGTCGGGAAGTGCGGCATGCCCACGAAATAGGGTTGCGCAAGATCGTACACGCGGCTTTCATTCAGAATACGTAGTAACTCGCTCAATGTTGACTCGCCTCCGGCAAGAAGTAAAACACAATACCCAGGATGATGTAAACCGCGAGCAATTGCACGCCTTCCAGCCAGTTGGATTCACCGTCGCTGGTTACCTGGCCAGTGATGATTACGGTGAGGCCGATGGCCATCACTTCAGCGGGGCTAAACACCAGATTCATCGGACGCGGACCGATGAAGTAGCTGGCGAACACCAGCACTGGCGCAACGAAGAGCGCAATCTGAGTACTACTTCCGATGGCGACACCCAGGCTGAGGTCCATGCGATTTTTCATCGCCATCAGGATAGCGGTGCTGTGCTCAGCAGCGTTGCCGACAATGGCGACAACGATGACGCCGACAAATACACTCGTCATCCCGAAGGTATGCGCGGCCTGCTCCACCGAACCCACCAGAATCTCGCTCATCCACGCGATCAGCGCGGTTGCGCCCGCAAGCACGCCGAAGGATCTTCGCAGAGACCACCCCTCACCATTCGGTGCTTCAGCCAGTTCCGCCGATCCAATGAAATGGTGCTTATGCGTACCGAGTGAGAACACCAAGCTCAATCCGTAGGTGATGATCAGAACCACCGAGATCTCAAGGCTCAGGCCGTCTTCCATGGAGACCGCGGCCGAACCCGCCAAATAGTGGAACGCCGCCGGCACGATGAGCGAGATAGCCGCAAGCATCAGCATGGACGATTGCGAACGCGCCGCTGTCGCATTGAACGTTTGCGTCTTGAAGCGCACGCCGCCGGCCAGCAGCGCGGCCCCCATCACCAGCAGCAAGTTCCCGATGATAGACCCCGTGAGTGAAGCTTTCACTACGCCGTAGAGTCCCTTATGCAGCGCCATAAGCGCAATGATCAACTCGGCCGCGTTGCCGAAGGTTGCATTCAGCAGGCCGCCGATTCCCTCCCCGGTTTTTTCGGCGAGATGCTCGGTGGCCCTACCAAGCCACCCCGCCAACGGAATAATTGCAAGGCAGGCAGCGACAAAAGTGAATGTAGCCTTATCGGGGAAAAAGAAATGCAGCCCTACGGAGATCGGGATAAAGATTAAGAGCCAGTCTAAAGAAGGTTTCAAAATAGCCTACCCTTTTGTCCGTATCCTGCCGGGGACAACGGCAATTCCGCTCTGCGCCCGGCGGACTAACCGGTCGTACCGCTCATAGCCGCTGCTGGTATATTCCTCTTCGATCCGCTGCAGTCCCTCCGCCGCAGTTTGATTCATAGCCACACCGGTGAAATCCTCCGTCGATTGCAGCGATGCGTCAAAGGGAAATTGAATCGCGTCCCACACTGAAATATCACCAATGGGCTGCCCTGCGGCCGCCACAATCCGGGTTGTGCCGAGATCGATGCCAAGTCTCATCTCTCGTTAGGATACCGCCTGTTAAGATATAGAATTCATCCACCGTATGCCCCTGCGCTTATATAACACCCTGACGCAACAGGTTCAGGAATTCACCCCAATGGACGGCAAGACTGTCCGGATGTACACCTGCGGACCGACGGTCTACAACTATGTGCACATCGGCAATCTCCGGACATTCACGTTTCAAGATATTCTTCGCCGCTGGCTGCGGGCCCGCGGCTATGCGCTGAACCACGTGATGAATATCACAGACGTGGAAGACAAGATCATCCGCAGCGCCATGCAGCAGGGCAAGACGCTGCACGAATACACGGAACCCTTCGAGAAGGCATTCCTCGAAGATACCGATGCACTGCGGCTGGAGCGGCCGGAGCGGTTGGTGCGCGCCACTGAGCACATTCCGGAAATGGTGGCGGCCATTGAGAAGCTGGAACAGAAGGGATTCACCTACCAGAGCGACGGATCGGTCTATTTCAAGATCTCGAAGTTTGCCGGTTATGGAAAGCTCTCGCACCTGGACGTTAGCGGCATTCGCGCGGGCGCGCGGGTGGATGTGGATGAATACGACAAGGCGGACGCTCGCGATTTCGTATTGTGGAAGGCAAAGCGCGATTCCGAACCGAGCTGGGATGCTCCGATGGGGGCCGGCAGACCCGGCTGGCACATTGAATGTTCAGTGATGGCGATGAAGTACCTGGGCGACACTCTGGATATTCATGCCGGGGGAGTCGACCTGACTTTTCCGCATCACGAAAATGAGATTGCGCAGTCTGAGGCGCTCAGCGGCAAACAGTTCTCGCGATTCTGGCTGCACGCCGAACACCTGATTGTGGAAGGGCAGAAGATGTCGAAGTCGCTCGGCAATTTTTATACGCTGCGCGATTTGTTCGAACGCGGCTATCAGCCGGAAGTCATTCGCTATCTGCTGGTGTCGGTGCCGTATCGCAAGAAGCTGAATTTTACGTTCGATGGATTGAAGGCTGCCGCGACGTCCATTGACAGGCTACGAAATTACAAGCTGCGGTTGGATACGGATAAGTTTGCCGCGGGTGAGAACGCAGCCATCACCGAACGAACCGCACTGGCGTTGAAGCAGTTTGAAGAAAGCCTGGACGACGACCTGAACACGGCGGAAGCGTTGGCGGCGATTTTCGAATACGTGCGCGACACTAATTCCAGTATGGATGCCGGAGAGTTCGACGAAGGCAACCGCGCAGCGGCGCAGGAACTGTTTGCGCGTTTCGATTCCATCATGGATGTTCTAAAGCCAACAAGTCGCGAAGTGGGAATCTCTGAAGCGCAGATTGACGCGCTGATCGCCGAACGGGTGCAAGCAAAGAAAACGAAAAACTTCCAGCGTTCCGATGAAATTCGTGCGGAACTGCTGGTAGGCGGCGTAATTCTGGAAGACACCAAAGAAGGAATGCGCTGGAAGCGAAAATGAAGATCGAAAGCAAGGCGGTTCATGTAGGCGACCGGAAGAAGGCGGACGCCTGTATTCCGACGACCACCCCGATTTATACGGCGTCAAGCTATTTCTACGACGATATGGAAACGCTGGATCGCGTGTTCGCGGACTCCAGCAAGGGCTTCGCCTACGCGCGTTACAGCAATCCCACCAACGCCGCGCTGGAAGAACTCTGCGCGGCGCTGGAGAACGGCGCCGGAGCGCTGGCGTGTGCAAGCGGCATGGCGGGGCTGCACATCGCGCTACATGCCGCGCTGCTGGACCGGCGCAAGTCGATTGTGGCGGCAAATGCGCTGTACGGCGCCACCACGAACATGCTGGTGAAAATGATGGAGCCGTTCGGCGTGGAGACCACCTTCGTCGATATCTGCGATACCGAAGCCGTGCGCAAGGCCATCGGCCAGAACAAGCCCGGATGCGTGCTGATGGAAACGGTTTCAAATCCCCTGTTGCGGGTGGGTGAGCTGGACCGGATTGCAGAGATGACCAAGGCCATCGGCGCGGCGTTGGTGGTGGACAATACGTTCGCGACGCCGCTGCTGATCAGGCCGCTGGAACTGGGCGCAAATATTGTGGTCCACAGTGCGACGAAGTACTTGGCTGGACACGGCGATGTGATGGGCGGCATTGTGGTCGCCGATCAGGAACACATCGAGCCGCTACGCGCGCTTTCAAGGATCTATGGGCCGACGCTTGGGCCGTTCGAATCGTATCTCACCATGCGCGGTATCAAGACGTTCGCGCTGCGCGTGGAAAG
>JANYCV010000231.1 GCA_025360145.1 Acidobacteriaceae bacterium | reverse complement strand
CTCTGACCACATATTCCAGCGACACACATCACTCCCATGTATTACATCGGCAAATTTCTTCCGAGCATTAATCCAGCACCGATTTCCTTCAGATGCCGATAGACAAGGGAGACCGGCAGGCCCACGACGTTGAAATAGCAGCCGTCGATGCGCTCGATAAATTTCGCGGCCAGTCCCTGGATGGCATAGCCACCGGCTTTGTCCATAGGCTCTCCGCTTCGGACGTAGTCCTCGATTTCGGTGCGTGAAAGCGGAGCGAACCGGACTGCGGTTTCCGCTGAATCGCAGATCAGGCCGCCGTCATAGCGCAAACAGATGCCGGTGATTACGCGGTGTTCCGCGCCGGACAGCATGGTCAGCATCTGAATGGCGTGAGCCGTGTCGCGCGGCTTCTCCATGACATCGCCGCCCAGTACCACAACGGTGTCGGCACCCAGGACGATTTCGCCAGCCTCCCGCGGCACCGCGGCCGCTTTGGCGCTGGCCAGCCGGCGAACGTAGGCGTCGGCGTGCTCACCGGCCAGGAGGTCTTCCGGAACTCCGGAAACTCGGACGGACAGCTCGAAGCCGGCTCGTTCCAGGATCTCCCGCCTGCGGGGCGACTGCGATGCGAGTACCAGCATCTTTGCATACTAGCGTAGTGGTGGCGAACGGATGTTACACTGAGCTTCTAATAACTATGGAACGCGTCTGCCGGGTGGTGGGAAAACTGAAAGTCACAACCGACGAGCAGTTGGCCCAGGCGGCGTGGGCGCAGGCCGTGGGAAAGAAGATCGCAGGGCACACCGGGAATATTTCGCTGGTGCGGGATCGATTGGTTGTCGAGGTGGAGGATGCTATCTGGCAGCGGCAGCTCTTCACGCTTCGGGGACAGATTCTTGCCCGGATCGAACAGGTGATGGGGCGCAATATCGTCCGGGAGCTGGAGTTTCGCATTGCGATTCCACGGCGCGCTCCACAACGTGAGGAACGGATCTCGGCGGACGACGCGGACGCAATCAGAGACCCGGTACTTCGCAATCTCTACAAAGCTGCCAGGAAAAGGGCTATCGCTTGAAAATAACTGAGGAAGAGGTCCGGAAGGTCGCCAAACTCGGAAATCTGACGCTAACCGGGGACGAGGTAGTGCGGCTCTCCCACGACATGGACGAGATCCTGACGCACATCGACAAGTTGAACGAACTGGATACCACCGGCGTTGAGCCGATGGCGCAGGTGCTCTACGACGCCGAAGAGACAGCGACCCTCCGCGAAGACCGTGAGTGCACGCCGCTTGGCAGTGACGCCGCGGTGGCGAACGCGCCGCTTTCCGGCAATGGCTACTACAAAGTTCCACTTGTGATCGAAAGATAAGAACGCCTGACATGGATATTGCTTCCCTCACGATTGACCAGATCAAGACCGGCTTGACGGCGCGGAAATTCAGCGCCAGCGAGCTTGCCATAGAGGCGCTGCGGTTCGCCGAATCGGAGAATCCGAAGACCAATGCGATGCTGCTCTTTTCCCGGGAGCGTGCTTTGGCCGCGGCGAAGAAAGTGGACGATCAGATTTCTGCCGGTGAGCCTCTGGGAGCGCTGGCGGGAGTGCCCATCGCGGTGAAGGACGTGATCTCTACCAAGGGTATCCGGACGACTTGCGGATCGAAATTGCTGGAGAAGTACGTTCCGCCCTACGATGCCACGGCGGTGATCCGGCTGGAGCAGGCGGGCGGCGTGATTGTGGGTAAGGCGAATTGCGACGAGTTCGCAATGGGCTCGTCAAACGAGAACTCGGCGTACGGGCCGGTGCGTAACCCGGTGGCGCTCGATCGCGTGCCAGGTGGATCGAGCGGCGGATCTGCGGCCAGCGTGGCACAGGGCACTTCGGTGGTTTCGCTTGGCTCCGATACGGGTGGGTCCATCCGCCAGCCCGCTTCGTTTTGCGGCGTTGTAGGCGTGACGCCTACCTACGGGCGCGTCTCGCGATACGGCCTGGTGGCGTTTGCCAGTTCGCTGGACCATATCGGTCCGTTTGCGCGCAACGTACGCGACGCGGCTATTCTGCTGGGCGCGATTGCCGGACACGACGTACACGACGCAACGTCGGCCTCAGCGCCAGTGCCGGATTACGCCCGGCTGCTGGACGGCAACGTGAAGGGAATGAAAATCGGCCTGCCCAAGGAATACTTTAAGGGTCTGGCAAGCGAGACAGGCGACCTGATTGCGAAGGGCGTGGATGTGCTGAAGAAGCTGGGTTGCGAGGTTCGCGAGGTGACGCTGCCGACTACCGATTACGCCATTGCCTGTTACTACATCATCTGCACGGCGGAGGCGAGTTCCAATCTCGCGCGCTACGACGGCGTTCGATACACCACGCGATCCGAGTCGTCCCCAACGCTGATCGACATGTATCGCAACACGCGCGGCGAAGGTTTCGGGGCGGAGTGCAAACGGCGCATCATGCTTGGGACGTATGTCTTGAGCGCCGGTTATTACGACGCGTATTATTTGAAGGCCCAGAAAGTGCGGGCGCTGATTGCCCGCGATTTCGCGCAGGCGTTCACTGAAGTGGACGCCATCATTGCGCCTGTCTCTCCCTTCCCTGCGTTCCGGCTCGGCGAGAAGCTGAACGATCCGATGGAAATGTATCTTTCCGATATCTACACCATCACCGGGGATCTGGCGGGTATTCCGTGCATGAGCGTGCCTTGCGGAACCACGGCGGCGGGGTTGCCGGTGGGGATGCAGATATTGACGAAGCATTTCGACGAGAGCGGAATGTTCCGGCTGGCCGAAGCGTTTGAAAAAGCCGGCGGCGTTTCCTAGTAACTGCCGCTATAATAGCTGTACCATGGCATTTACTTTACCTTCGCTCCCGTACCCCACTGACGCGCTTGTACCTCACATCGACAAATTGACGATGGAGATTCATCATGGCAAGCACCACAATGCCTACATAACGAATTTAAACAAGGCGCTGGAGTCGGCGCCCGAACTGGCCGGCAAAACGCTGGAAGAACTGCTGGCTAACAACTGCGCGATTGTGCCGGAAGCCATCCGCACCGCGGTCCGTAACAACGGAGGCGGACACAGCAACCACTCTTTGTTCTGGACGATTCTTGGACCGAATGCGGGCGGAGCTCCTACCGGCGATCTTTCGGCGGCGATCATCGACACGTTCGGCAGCTTTGACGAATTCAAGACGAAGTTCAACGCTGCGGCAACCACGCGATTCGGATCGGGTTGGGCTTGGCTGACGCGCGACGGCGCTGGAAAGCTGGAGATCAGTTCAGCGGCAAACCAGGATTCTCCCATCATGGAAGCGAAGTACCCGGTGATTGGGTTGGACGTCTGGGAACACGCGTATTATCTGAACTACCAGAATCGCCGCCCCGACTATATCAGCGCCTGGTGGAATGTGGTGAATTGGCAGGAAGCCGGGAAACGC